>NZ_CAXTBY010000024.1:14169-45931 GCF_964242245.1 uncultured Methylobacterium sp.
CCGCCGCCGCCGCGATGAAGGCCCTTGTAGGTGAGGGCTCCGGTGACGGCGACGACGACGACCGCCACGCCGGCCCCGACCGTCATGAGCCGGCGGCGCGGCTTCACCCGCTTCAGGCTGCGCTGGTCGTAGGCTGGGGCGCCCTCAGGATCGCCCTGGAACTCGGGCGTCGCGTCGTAGGCCGCATCGTGCGGGGACCCCTGGTTCACGGAGGCGAGATACTGGTCGAAGGCGTCGGCCGGCGTGCTGCGGTGGGCCGTGTCGTGACCGAAGCTCGGCTCGACGCGCCCGCCATAGGCATGGACGGGAGCCTCCGCTGGCTGGCGACGGTCGTCCCGGGTGGCAAGCAGGGCACGAAAAGGATCGTCCTGCCCGACGATGCGGGCGAGTTCGGCCAGCGGGTCGGCCTTGTGCACCGCACGGTCCGCGGCCGGCTCGCCGGCGGAGACGGGCTGCTGAAGATCACGCGCGAAAGCGTCGAAATCGACAGGCGCACGCGAGACGTTCGTCATGGCAGCATCCTCATCCCACGCCGAACCCGGGCGTGCTCATCGCATGGCGTCCGGCGCGCTCACGCCGAGAACCGCAAGACCGGATGCGAGAACGCACCGCAGCGCCTCGACCAGCGCCAGCCTCGCCCGGGTCGACTTTCCGTCGGTTGCATTAACAAACCGTAATTGCGGCAAGTCTTTGCCCTTGTTCCAGAAACTATGGAGCGCGCTCGCCGTCTCGTAGAGGTGGAAGGCGATCCGATGCGGTTCGTGGGCTGCGGCTGCCGCTTCCAGCACGCGCGGATACTGGGCGATCAGCCGCAGCATGTCGGCCTCGCCGGGATCGGTCAGCACCGAGAAATCGGCCTCGGCCAGCCACGCGGCGTCCGAGACATCAAAATCCGGGAACGCCGCGCGGGCCTGCCGCTGAACCGATCGGGCCCGGGCATGAGCGTACTGCACGTAGAAGACCGGGTTGTCCTTGGACTGCTCGACGACCTTGGCAAGGTCGAAATCCAGCGTCGCGTCGTTCTTGCGGTAGAGCATCATGAAGCGGATCGCGTCGCGCCCGACCTCGTCGATGACCTCGCGCAGGGTCACGAAATCGCCCGAGCGCTTGCTCATCTTCACCGGCTCGCCCGCGCGCAGCAGCCGCACGAGCTGGCACAGCTTCACGTCGAGGCTGGCACGCCCGTCGGTGACGGCCTTCACCGCCGCCTGCATGCGCTTGACGTAGCCGCCGTGGTCGGCGCCGAGCACGTCGATCAGCTCGGTCGCCCCGGCGAGGTACTTCGCCCGGTGATAGGCGATGTCGGAGGCGAAGTAGGTGTAGGTGCCGTCGGACTTCAGCAGCGGCCGGTCGGTGTCGTCGCCGAAATCCTTCGTGCGGAACAGGGTCTGCTCCCGGTCCTCCCAATCCTCCGGCACCTGGCCCTTCGGCGGCGGCAGGCGGCCCTGGTAGACGAGGCCCCGTTCGCGAAGCGCGTCAAGAAGCGCGGCCACCGCGCCGCCGTTGCCGTCCTGCAGGGTGCGCTCCGAGAAGAACACGTCGTGCTGGATGCCGATCGCGGCGAGATCCCCGCGGATCATGTCCATCATCATCGCGATGGCCGTCCGGCGCACGACCGGCAGCCACGCGGCCTCCGGTTGCCCGAGGAGGGCGCGGCCGTGGGTCTCGGCCAGGGCGGCGCCCACGGGCTTCAGGTAATCGCCGGGATAGAGCCCCTCGGGAATCGCACCGATCGCCTCGCCCAGGGCCTCGCGGTAGCGCAGGTGGGCGGATCGGGCCAGCACGTCGACCTGCGCGCCCGCGTCGTTGATGTAGTATTCCCGCGTCACCTGCCGGCCCGCCGCGACGAGAAGGTTGGCGAGCGCGTCCCCGAACACCGCACCCCGCCCGTGCCCGACATGCATCGGCCCCGTAGGATTGGCCGAGACGTACTCGATGTTGACCGGACCGCCGGCCATCCGGGCCGTGCCGTAGCCGGCCGGGTCGCCGAGCACGCTGCGCAGAACATCGTGGAACACTTCGGGCGCGAGGCGCAGGTTGAGGAAGCCCGGACCCGCGACGGCGGCCTCCACCACCCGCGGATCGGTGCGCAGTGCCGCCGCCAGCGCTTCGCCCAGCGCCTTCGGGTTGGTGCGCGCCTCCTTGGCGAGCACCAGGGCGGCGTTGGTGGCGAGGTCGCCGTGGCTCGGGTCGCGCGGCGGCTCGACCACGACGCGCGACAGGTCAAGCCCTTCGGGCAGCGTGCCGGAGCGTGTGAGCGCTTCGAGGGCCTCGCGCACGCGCGTCTCGAACAGGGCGAAGATGTTCATGATCGGAATTCCGCTCGCACCGGCGGCCGGACGGCGGCCGATGCCTCATCCCCGCGCCATACCAAGGGGGGGGCAGGGTGTCACGGACGGGCACCGATCAGGCGGCCGTCCATCCCTCCAGGACCGTCCGCAGGCGCTCCGGCAGCGGCACCGGGCGGCGCGTGCCGCGATCGACGTAGACGTGGACGAAGAAGCCCTCCGCCGAAGCCTCGGCCTCGTCCTCGCGAAAGAGAGCAATCTCGTAGCGCACGCTGGAGCGGCCGATCCGGGCGACGCGGACGCCCGCCGTGACCGCGTCGGGAAACGCGATCGGCGCGTGGTAGCGGCATCCGGTCTCCACGACGAGGCCGATGACTGCGGACGCCGCCACGTCGAGGGCGCCGGCTTCCACCAGCAGGCCGTTCACGGCGGTGTCGAAGAAGGCGTAGTACACCACGTTGTTGACGTGGCCGTAGACATCGTTGTCGCCCCAGCGCGTGCCGATCGGGACGTGGCGGGGAAAGGCCGCGCGCCGGGCACGGGCGGGATCGAGGCCGGGCTTGGATGTCTCGGGCATCGCCTTGCCGATCGTCGTGTCCTCGGGCAACCACGGCGCCCTACAAGATCCGGGCAGCTCCGACCCGACGGGATCGGCGCGGAAGTGCCTCGTCTTCGGCGGTCGGCCTCCACGCGGTCGGAACGAGCCCCGTCAGCTCCCGCGATAGGTCTGGAAGCTCCACGGCGTCGCCACCAGCGGCACGTGGTAGTGGCCCTCGGGCTCCGAGACGCCGAAGCGCAGCGGCACGATGTCGAGGAAAGGCGGCTCCGGGAGCCCCAATCCGAGCCGCCGGTGATAGTCGCCCAGGGCGAAGCGCAGCTCGTAGGCCGCGATCGGCACCGGCCGGCCGCCGATCAGCGGCACGTCGGTGCGCCCGTCGGCGTTGGTCCGCATCTGCGCGACCAGGACGGTCTCGGCGGCCGAGACGATCTCGACAAGCTCCAGCGCCACCCCGGCGGCCGGGCCGCCGCGGACGGTGTCGAGCACGTGGGTGGAGACGCGGCCGGCAGTGGGCAGCGCCCCTGCCCCGTCGACGATCGCGCTCAGGCGAAGTGCTGCGCTGCGGAACACCTCCGCCTCGGCGGCGCGTCGCTCCGTCTCCGGATCGGAGGCGAGCCGGGCGGCGAGGCTGCTGAGCAGGGAGGCGCGCCCGTGCCGCTCGACGCACAGGATGAAGGGGCGCCCGAATTTTTCGCGGTAGGCGGCGCTCAGCTCCGCGAACTGCGCGGCTTCAGGCCCCGACATCCGGCCGAGGCCGCCCCTCGGCTCGGCGACCGCATCCGGCGCGATCGCGCTGCGCGGCGCGGCGGGTTCCCGGTGGGCCGCGAGCAACGCGCGCCGATCCTCGTCCGGCGCACCCTCGACCGCCCCGCGCAGCGCCGCGAACAGGGCCGCGACCGTGGCGAAGGGACGCCCAGTGGCGGCCGCGGCCGCCACCCAGGGGGCGGGCTCGAACACCGCGCCCAGCGCAGCGACGACGTCGCGCTCCGCCATCGCGTTCAGCTCGGCCAGGGGGATGGGCATCGGCTCGTCCGTCGCTCGCACGCCGCCGCGCCGGAAGCGGGGACGGTGGCGGCCGGGCTCGTAGCAGGCCGCAGGCCAAGCGGAATGCGGCCCGCACGCCGCATCCGACGCCGGGGTGGAATCCGCCCGCCACCGCGGCGCCGAACCGGCCCTACGATGACCTGCCGGTGCATCCCTGCCGTGTTCGTCGATACCGAGGCGCGTCTCAGGCCGTCGTGCTGAAAATTCTCGCACGGACGGGCAGGTTTTTGGGCGCTTGGCCGGCAATTCTCACCGCCGACAGGGCGGGACCCGACGCGCGCCTGCCGAAAATCTCGGCTTCGTCCGCTCCAAGCTCAAGCTTAGACTCCACGCTCGATAAGAAACCGGATTTCGAGATGGGGGCGTCCGTGGCCGATCATTCGCTTTCGCGCAGGCATCTCCTCGGAGGCGCCGCGGCGCTCGGCCTCGGTGCCCCCCTCTCCCGCGCGTGGGCGGCGGGCACGCTGACGGCCGGCTTCATCTACGTCGGGCCGAAGGACGATTACGGCTACAACCAAGCCCACGCCCAGGCGGCCAAGGCGCTGAAGGGCATGGCCGGGCTCGAGGTGACGGAGGAGGAGCGCGTCGCCGAGACCAACGCCGTCGAGAAGACCATGGAGAGCATGATCAACCTCGACGGGGCGACGCTGCTGTTCCCGACCTCGTTCGGCTACTACAGCCCCTACGTGCTCGCCGAGGCGAAGAAGAACCCGAAAATCCAGTTCCGCCACTGCGGCGGCCTGTGGACCGACAAGGACCCGAAGAACGCCGGCTCCTACTTCGGCTACATCGCGCAAGGGCAGTACCTCAACGGCATCGTGGCCGGCCACGCGTCGAAGTCGAAGAAGATCGGCTTCGTGGCGGCCAAGCCGATTCCGCAGGTGCTGAACAACATCAACGCCTTCCTGCTCGGCGCGCAGAGCGTCGATCCCGCCATCACCTGCCAGGTGATCTTCACCGGCGAGTGGTCGCTCGCCGTCAAGGAGGCGGAGGCGACGAACGCCCTGATCGACGGCGGCGCCGACGTCATCACCTGCCACGTCGACAGCCCGAAGGTGACGGTCGAGACCGCCGCGCGCCGGGGCGCGTTCGTCTGCGGCTACCACGTCGATCAGTCGCCGCTCGCGCCGCAGAAGTACCTGACCGGCGCCGAGTGGAACTGGCTGCCGATCTATAAGGGCTTCGTCGAGGCGATGCAGGCGGGCCGCGCCCCCGAGAACTTCGTGCGCGGGGGGCTCGCCGACGGCTACGTCAAAATGAGCCCCTACGGACCCGGCGTCGGCGACGGAGCCCGCAGGAACGCGGACGCGGTCAAGGCCGAGATGATGAAGGGCGGCTACCAGATCATCAAGGGACCGCTCAAGGACAATGCCGGCAAGGAGATCCTCGCGGGCGGCAAGGGCCTGCCGGAGAAGGCGCCCGAGCTCGAGAGCACGAACTACCTCGTGGCCGGTGTGAAGGGCTCGGTCTGAGCCGTCGGCTGGCACGCTTCCTGCCGCGCAGCTTGACGTAGGCGAGATTCGGGAGGCTCGGCATGGTCGCGGACGCCTCGACCCTGGCATTGGCGGGGACCGCCGCGCGTCCCTCCCGCGGCCTCCAGGCCCGGTCCTGGCTGGCGCGCCGCTCCGAGGCGTTCGTGATCCCGGTCGGGGCCGCCCTGTTCGGCTTCGCGCTGTTCGGCCTGTTCCTCGCGGCTCTGGGCAAATCGCCGTTCCAACTGATCGACATCGTGTGGCGCGGCGGCTTCGGCTCGTCCTTCGCCCTGAGCAACAGCCTGCAGCGGGCAGCCCCCCTGCTGTTTGCCGCGCTCTGCGTGGCGCTGCCCGCCCGGCTCGGGCTGGTGGTGATCGGCGGCGAGGGCGCGATCGTGCTGGGCGGCTTGGCTGCCGCTGCCGCCGCCCAGCCGCTCGCTGCCCTCCCCGCCGTCCTCGCGATTCCGCTGATGGGGCTGGCGGCGGCGCTGACCGGCGCGGTGTGGATCGGCGCGGTCGGCTGGCTCCAGGCGTATCGCGGCGTCAACGCCACCATCTCCAGCCTGCTGCTCTCCTACATCGCGATCGCGGTGGCCAACCACCTGATCGAGGGGCCGCTGCGCGATCCGGCGAGCCTGAACAAGCCCGCGACCCTGCCCGTCGGCGACGCCTTCATGCTCGGGCCGATGCCGGGGATCGGCGTGCACTGGGGTCTCGGCGCCGGGGCCGTGTCCTGCCTCCTCGCCTACGTCCTGATGGACCGCACGACGCTGGGCTTCGCCGCGCGGATCGCCGGCGGCAACGTGCGCGCGGCGCAGATCCAGGGGTTGCCGGTCGGGCGCCTGATCGTCGGCTTCACCGCCCTCGGCGGCGCGTTCGCCGCGCTCGCGGGCTTCTTCGAGGTGGTCGCGGTGCAGGGCACCGCCAACGGCACGCTGGTGGCCGGCTACGGCTACACCGGCATCCTCGTCGCCTTCCTCGCCCGGCAGAACCCCCTCGCGATCCTGCCGGTGGCATTCCTGCTCGGCGGCATCGAGGCGTCGAGCGGGCTGATCCAGCGCCGGATGCAACTGCCCGACGCCACCGTGCTGGTGCTGGAGGGCCTGCTGTTCCTCGTCGTGCTGACGAGCGAGACCCTGTACGGGCGGATGCGCGTGTTCAGCCCGCACCTCTGGGCGGCCAAGCGCGCGACCTCCGGGCTTCCGGCATGAGCGGGGGGCCGGACATCTTCACCGTGTTGCTCGCAGTGATCGGCGGAGCGATCCGCGTCTCGACGCCGTTCCTGTTCGTCAGCCTCGGCGAGACCATCACCGAGCGCTCGGGGCGGATCAACCTCGGCCTCGAAGGCACGCTGGTCTTCGGCGCGATGTCGGCCTACGCCACCGCCGTGCTGACGGGCTCGCCCTGGGCGGGCGTCGCGGTGGCGGGCTTGTCGGGGGGTGCCTTCGGGCTCCTGCACGGGTTCGTCTGCCGCCTGCCGCGCGTCAACGACGTCGCCGTCGGCATCGCGCTGATGCTGTTCGGCTCAGGCCTCGCCTTCTTCCTCGGCAAGGCGTTCATCCAGCCCTCGGCGCCGCCGCTTCCGTCGATCCCCTTCGGGTTCTGGTCGGACGTGCCGCAGGTTCAGGCGGCCCTGCGCGTCAACGTGCTGTTCCTGGCCGGCGCCGTGCTCGCCTGCCTGCTGTGGTGGGCGTTCCGCAACACCCGGGCCGGGCTCGTCGTGCGCGTCGTCGGCGACAGCGCGGACGCGGCGCGCGCCATGGGCTACGACGTCGACCGCGTCCGCCTCTACGCCACGGCCGCCGGCGGCGTGCTCGCCGGGATCGGCGGCGCCCACCTGTCCCTGTACTATCCGGGCTCGTGGAACGAGGGCGTGTCCTCGGGCCAGGGGCTGATGGCGGTGGCGCTGGTCATCTTCGCCCGCTGGAACCCGCTTGCCTGCTTCGGCGCGGCCCTGCTGTTCGGCGGCGCCGGCGCGCTCGGCCCGGCGCTGCAATCGGTCGGCGTCACGCAGGGCTACTACCTGTTCTACGCCGCGCCCTACGTCCTCACCCTCGCACTCCTGATCGCCACCTCTTCGTCCGACCGGGCGCTGGCCGGGGCGCCGGGCGAACTTGCGCTCTCGAAGTAACTTACGCTCTCAAGTAATCTGCGCTCTCGAAGTAAGGTGTCCGATGAACGGCTTGGGCGGACTCAACAAATCCCCGAACGGCGTGGTGATCGGCCTCGTGCAGCTCCAACTGCCCCGCGTCGCCACCAAGGCCGACCTCGGCGCGCAGACTGAGCGCGTGGTGGCGATGATTGGGAAGGCGCGGGGCAACGTCGCCGGCATGGACCTCGTGGTTTTCCCCGAATACGCGTTGCACGGCCTGTCGATGGACACCAACCCCGACATCCTGTGCCGGATGGATGGGCCGGAGGTCGCGGCCCTCCGGCAGGCCTGTATCGACAACCGCATCTGGGGCTGCTTCTCCATCATGGAGGCCAACCCGCACGGCAACCCGTACAACACCGGCCTCGTCATCGACGACGAAGGTGCGGTGAAGTTGTACTACCGCAAGATGCACCCGTGGGTCCCGGTCGAGCCGTGGGAGCCGGGCGATGTCGGCATCCCGGTGATCGACGGGCCGAAGGGCGCCAAGCTCGCGCTCATCATCTGCCACGACGGCATGTTCCCGGAGATGGCGCGGGAATGCGCCTACAAGGGCGCCGAGATCATGATCCGCACGGCGGGCTACACCGCGCCGATCCGCGAGTCCTGGCGCTTCACCAACCAGTCGAACGCCTTCTGCAACCTGATGGTCACCGCCAACGTCTGCATGTGCGGCTCGGACGGCACCTTCGACTCGATGGGCGAAGGCATGATCGTGAACTTCGACGGGTCGGTCATCGCCCACGGCACCACCGGACGGGCCGACGAGATCATCACCGCGGAGGTGCGGCCCGACCTCGTGCGCGAGGCGCGCATCCACTGGGGCGTCGAGAACAACATCTACCAGTTCGGCCACCGCGGCTACACGGCGGTGAAGGGCGGCGCGCAGGACTGCCCCTACACCTACATGCACGACCTCGCCGCCGGCCGGTACCGGCTGCCGTGGGAGGATCAGGTCAGGATCGTCGACGGCACGGCCTGCGGCTTTTCCGAGCCGACCCGCAGCTACGGCGCCGGGCAGACCCCCGAGGCGCGGGAGGCGGCGGAATGAGCGTGATCCCCTTCCCCACAGAAGGCGGGCCGGACGGCGGGCGTCACGCCGCCGCCGAACCCTACCCGTGGCCGTTCGACGGCGACCTGCAGCCTGAGAACACGGCGCTCGTCGTCATCGACATGCAGATCGATTTCTGCGGGCCGGGCGGCTACGTCGACGCCATGGGCTACGACATCGGCCTGACCCGCGCGCCGATCCCCGCGATCCAGGCCCTGCTCGCCGCGGCAAGAGCGGGGCGATACCACGTCATCCACACCCGCGAGGGCCACCGGCCGGACCTCGCCGACCTGCCGGCGAACAAGCGCTGGCGCTCGCGGCGGATCGGGGCGGGCATCGGCGATCCCGGCCCCTGCGGACGCGTGCTGGTGCGCGGCGAGCCCGGCTGGGAGATCGTGCCCGAACTCGCGCCGCTACCCGGCGAGCCGGTGATCGACAAGCCCGGCAAGGGCTCGTTCTGCGCCACCGACCTGGAGCTGATCCTGACGGCCCGCAGGGTGCGCAACCTAATCCTCACCGGCATCACGACGGATGTCTGCGTCCACACCACGATGCGCGAGGCCAACGACCGCGGCTTCGAGTGCGTGATCGTCTCGGACGCGTGCGCGGCAACCGACCGCGGCAACCACGAGGCGGCGCTGAAGATGGTGACGATGCAGGGCGGCGTGTTCGGCGCCGTCGCCACCTCCGACGCGCTCGTGGCGGCGATGGCCGGATGAGCGCGACGGCCGAGCGTGCATCCCCGGCCTCCGGCGCCATCGGCGTCGAGGCCGTCGGCATGACCAAGCGCTTCGGCGCCTTCGCGGCGCTGGACGACGTGTCGATGAAGATCGCCGCCGGCGGCTTCCACGCGCTGCTCGGCGAGAACGGGGCCGGCAAGTCGACCCTGGTGAAGTGCGTGATGGGCTTCTACGCGCCGACCTCGGGCAGCGTGCTCGTCGACGGCCGCGAGGCCGGGATCACCAATCCGAAGGGCGCGCAGGAGCGCGGCCTCGGCATGGTCTACCAGCACTTCACCCTGGTGCCCTCGCTCACGGGCGCGGAGAACCTCGTCATCAGCCGCGCGGACGCGCCCGCGATCATCAACTGGGCCGCCGAGCGCGAGAGGCTTTCCGCCTTCATGACGCGGATGCCGTTCCGGCTCAACCTCGACCGGCCGGTGGCGGAACTCTCGGCCGGCGAGAAGCAGAAGCTCGAGATCGTCAAGCAGCTCTACCTCGAGGCCCGCTTCCTGATCCTCGACGAGCCGACCTCGGTGCTGACGCCGGCCGAGGCCGAGGAGGTGCTGGGGCTCCTGCGCGGAATGTCCGACCGAGGCGCGCTCACCGTGCTGATGATCAGCCACAAGTTCCGCGAGGTCGAGGCCTTCGCCCGGACGGTGAGCGTGCTGCGTCGCGGCAAGCTCGTCGGCGGCGGCGCGGTCGGCGAGCTGTCCCGCGACGACATGGCGGCGCTGATGATGGGCGAGCGCAAGGTCGGCACCCTGGCCGCGCGGGTGGGCGCGCCCGACCCGGCCCGCGAGATCCTGCGCGTCGAGACCGTGACGGCCACGGACGTCTCCGGCCTGCGCTCCGTCGCGATCGAAGACCTGCGGGTGCGGGCCCGGGAGATCGTCGGCATCGCCGGAGTCTCGGGCAACGGCCAGAAGGAATTGGCCGACGTGCTCGGCGGTCAGATCCGCGCCACCGGCGGCCGCGTGATCGTCGCGGGCGAGCCCTACGTCGGGACCCGGGCCGAGAGCCGGGCGCATCGGGTCCGCTTCATTCCCGAGGAGCCCCTGCGCAACGCCTGCGCGCCGCGGATGTCAGTCGCCGAGAACCTCGCGTTCCGCGCCTTCGACCGACGCGGCGAGGACCCGACCGGGGCGCCGACCTTCTGGCTCGACCGGCGCGCCATCGTGCGGCGCGGCAAGGACCTGATCGACCGCTTCAAGGTCAAGACCGCCTCCTCCGAGGCGCCGGTCGCGACGCTGTCGGGCGGCAACGTGCAGCGCGCGGTGCTCGCCCGCGAACTGACCGACCCGGTCGATCTCCTGATCGTGGTCAACCCCTGCTTCGGCCTCGATTTCTCGGCCGTGTCCGAGATCCGCAACCGGATCGTCTCGGCGCGCAACCTCGGCGCCGCGGTGCTGCTGATCAGCGAGGACCTCGACGAGATCCTGGAGCTCTCCGACCGCATCGTGGTGATGTCGGACGGCCGCCTCGTCTACGAGACGCCGGCCGCGACCGCCGAGGTCGCCACGATCGGCCGCCACATGGCCGGCCACCACTGACGCCCATCAGGCACGATCGACCGCGGCGCGGTGATCCGCGCGATCGGCGGCGCCTACCGGCCACGCGCGTCCGCCACGTCGCGAAAGATCCGGTCCGCGGCGAACGGCGTTCGCGTCAGCCGGGCGCCGGTGGCGTCGCGGATCGCGTTGGCGAGCGCCGCGGCGACCGGGTTGAACGGGCTCTCGCTCATCGACTTGGCGCCGAGCGGCCCGACGCGGTCGTGGGTTTCGGCGAACAGCACCTCGGTGGCGGGCACGTCGGCGCAGGCCGGGATGTGGTAGTTGCGGAAGGTCTGGGTGACGACGCGGCCGTCCGCGTCGAGGCGCAGATCCTCGTAGAGCGCCGCGCCAATCGCCTGAGCGACGCCGCCCTCGACCTGTCCCCGGCACTGCATCGGGTTGATGACGCGGCCGGCATCGGCCGCGTGGACGCTCCGCAGGATGCGGACCTCGCCGGTTCCCGGATGCACGGCGACCCGGAACGCCTGGACGTTGAAGGCGACCGAGCGCGGCGTCCCATCCGCCCGACCCTGCGCCTCGAGCGGCCCGTCCGCGGCGAGATCGGAGAGCGCGACGCGCCCGCCCGGCACCGAAACGTGGTCGGCAGCGAGCCGGCAGGCTGCGGGCTCGGCGCCGGCCCGCGCGGCGGCGCGGGTCAGGATCGTCCGCGCCAGCGCCTCCGCCGCGTCGAGGGTGGCGCGCCCCGCGACGACGATGCCGGTGCTGCCGTAGGCGCCGGTGTCGTGGCCGACCGCGTCGGTGTCCGAGGCGTGGAGCACGATCCGGTCCGGGCTCGTCGCGAGGGCGGCCGCGGCGATCTGCGCGTGCACCGTCGCGGTGCCGTTGCCGAACTCGGCGGTGCCGACCGACAGGTCGTAGCGGCCCGCCGCGCCGAGCCGGATGCGCGCCTCGGAGATGTGGCCGCGCGGCGGGATCGTGTCGATCATCGCCATCGCCATGCCCTCGCCCACGCGCCAGCCCTCGGGCGCGGCCTCTCCGCCCGGTCCGGCCATCGCCGCCTCCACGCGGTCGAGGCACTCGGGAAGGCCGTAGCTCCCGTATTCGACGTCGTGCGGCTCCAGGCTCGTCGAGACCATCGGATCGCCCGGCCGCACCGCGTTGCGGCGGCGCATGTCGTAGGGGTCGATGCCGAGGTCGCGGGCGAGTTCGTCCATCGCGGACTCGACGGCGAAGGTCGTCTGGCTGAGGCCGTAGCCGCGAAAAGCCCCGGCGGGCAGGGTGTTGGTGTGGACGGCGTAGCCCTCGACGCGCTTGTTCGGACAGCGGTAGACGCCGATCGACTCGTTGCAGCCGTGGTGCAGCACCCCGCCGGCATGGTTGCCGTAGGCGCCGGTGTTCGAGACGACGTGCAGCGCGATCGCCGTCAGCGTGCCGTCGGCCCTGGCCCCGAGCTTGACGCCGACCCGCATCGGATGACGGGTGGTGGCGGCGATGAACTGCTCCTGGCGCGTCATCTCCCACTTCACCGGGCGGCCGGTGCGGAGCACCGCGAGGGCGACGAGGTCTTCCGTCAGCATCTCCTGCTTGCCGCCGAAGCCGCCGCCGACCCGGCCCGCGACGACGCGCACCCGCGTCCGGTCGAGGTCGAACAGGGCGCAGAGCGCGTCGCGGGTCAGGAACGGCACCTGCGTCGAGGAGCGGACGACGAGGCCGCCGGCCGCGTCGAGCCAGCCCACGGCGCCGTGGGTCTCCAGGTGGGCGTGCTGGACGCGCTGCGAGACGTAGGTCGCCTCGTGGATGCGATCAGCCTGCGCGAAGCCCGCCTCCACGTCGCCGATCGCGCCGTACACCTCCGCCGCGAGGTTGGGGCGGGAGGGCTCGGGCGCCGCGTCCTCGCCGGGCGCCGTGCGCGCGTGGACCGAGGGGGCGCCCGGCCGCATCGCTGCCTCGGGGTCGAACACAGCGGGCAGCACGTCGTAGGTCACCGTCAGCGCGCGGATACCGGCCTCAGCCGCGGCCTCGCTCTCGGCGACGACCGCCGCCACCCGCTGCCCGGCGAAGCGCACGACGGCGTCGAGCACGCGCGTGTCGAGAGCGTCGTCGGCGGGGTTCTCGTGGCGACCGGTGGAGAAGCGCCGCGGGGGCGCGTCCGCGTGGGTAAGCACGGCCACGACGCCCGGAAGCCTGAGCGCCGCGTCGCGGTCGATCGCGACGATCCGCGCGTGCGGATGCTCGGCGCGCAGAACCTTCATGTGCAGCAGGCCCGGCACCGCGAGGTCGAAGGTGAAGGGCGCCGCGCCGGACACCACCGCGGGACCTGCCGGCGCCGGCACGCTGCGCCCGACGGGATCGCCCGCACCCGCCTCGGCGTGCATGATCCCGTCGATGGCGTCGCGGATCGCGCGGTAGCCGGTGCAGCGGCAGAGGTTGCCCTTCAGCGCGGTGCCGAGATCCCGCTTCTGGCCCTGGTCGAGGACCGCCGCCGTCATGATCATGCCCGGCGTGCAGAACCCGCACTGGAAGCCCTGCGCCCCGAGGAAGGCGGCCTGCATCGGGTGGACGTGCTCCCGCGTCCCGTCCCCGGCGAGGCAGGGGCCGGACAGCCCCTCGATCGTCGTCACGCTTCGCCCCTCCGCGCGGAAGGCGGGGAGCAGGCAGGCGTGGATCGGCTCGCCGTCGAGGTGCACCGTGCAGGCGCCGCAATCGCCCGCGTCGCACCCCTTCTTGACGCCGAACCAGCCGCGCTCGCGCAGGAGCGTGCGCAGGCACTGCCCCGGGCGCGGCTCGACCTCGTCGGCGTGGCCGTTGATGGTCATCCGCATCAGCGGGCTCCCGCGAGTTCGGCCCGGATCTCCTCGGCGAGCAGCCCGGTCACGTGCCGCCGCCAGTCCGGCGCCCCGTGAACGTCGTCGTACCAGAGGGCGTCGGGGATCGCGTCCGCGAGGGCCGCGCCGAGGCCTTCCACGTCAGGGACCGTCCCGAAGGCGATGCGCACCGGGCGGCGGGTCGCGGCGGTGACGATGAGCACGAAGGTGCCACCTGCGTCGCGCGTGCCGATCAGCAGGGCGCCCGAGCGCCCGCCCGGGCTCAGCGCGATGCGCCGGAACGCGGTTTTCCGATGCAGGGCCGCAGCGGGCATCGCGACGTGCAGCAGGATCTCGCCCGGCGCGAGCGCCGTCTCCTGCGGCCCGAGGACGAAGTCGGCGACTGGCAGGCGGCGCTCGCCGCCCTCGGGCGTGCGCAGGGTGCAGACGCCGTCGAGCGCCGTGCACAGCGCGATCATCGGCCCGGCCGGCAGTGCCATGCAGAGGTTGCCCCCCACCGTCGCCCGGTTCCAGATCTTGAACGAGCCCAGCAGCGCCCGGCAGCACTGGCCGACGAGCGGTGCCGCGGTCCAGGCCCGCGGCAGGGCGAGGCCGTCGAGTTCGGCGATCGTGCAGGTCGCCGACAGGTGCAGGCCGCCTTCCGAGACGGTGCTCGGCGGCAAGCCGAGGCCGGCGAGGTCGATCAGGCGCGCGAGGTGCGGCTGCGGCTCCGAGAACAGCCACGTGCCGCCGGCGAGCCACGCGTCGCCCGCCCGCCACGGCGGCAGGGCGGCGGCGTCCCGCGGCGTGAGGATCGTGGTGATGGTGTCGAGGTCCATGCCCTTCGTCTGAAGCAAATCTTCGTCCAGCCGCAAGGCCCAATCCCCGCGATGTGCCGCGGCGATTCAGTCCGGCCGCCGAATCCGACAAGGGATCAGCCGCGCCCGTCGACGACGCCGTCGACGAGGTTCAGCCCCAGCAGCAGTTCGGCCGGGAAGTCCGTCCGGATCACGGGCTCCAGCGCGATCTCCGGCCGCAGCAATGCGGCTTCCGCGCGGCGGGCGGCGACGGCCTCGGCGATTGGGACGGCGGTGAAGCGCAGGCTTGCCCCCGCCTGCGCCTGTGCGAGCCGGCCGAGATCCGGCCCGATCACCGTGGCGATCTTCGGGTAGCCGCCGGTCGATTGCCGGTCGGCCATCAGAACGATCGGCAACCCCTCTCCGGGCACCTGGATCGCGCCCATGACGATTCCGTCGGAGACGATATCGTGTCCGTGGAGATGGGTGAGGCGCGGTCCGTCGAGGAAGCAGGCCATCCGATCGCCGCGCCCGCCCACCGTCCAGGGGCCGGCGAGGAAGGCCGCGACCTGATCGGGGGCGAAGGCGTCGTCCTGCGGCCCGAGGACGACGCGGATCACGTCCGGCCGCCGGTCGAGCCAGGGGGCGGCCAGCGCGTGCGGGCTGCCGGCGCCGGAGCGGGCCTCGGCGACGGTGAGCCGGTCCCCCGCGGCGAGCGCGCGTCCGTTCAACCCGCCGAGGCCCGAGCGGGTGTGGGTTGCCGTCGACCCGAGCATCGGGTCGACGTCGATGCGGCCGGCGACCGCGAGGTAGGCCCACGCGCCGGAGGCGCCCGCCCGCACGGCCAGCGTCCGGCCCGGTTCCAAGGTGAGCGCGACGGACGCGGGCATCGCCTGCCCATCGAGACTGACGCGGAAGCCGGTGCTCACGAGCACCAGCCCAAGCGGGCCGTCCTCCGCCGCCACAGTGATGCCGCCGGCCGATATCTCGATCGCCGTGGCGCCCGCCGGGTTGCCGGCGGCGCGGTTGGCGGTGGCGAAGGCCAGCGGGTCCATCGGCCCGGCCGCGGTGATGCCGAAGCGCAGGTAGCCGTGCCGGCCGGCATCCTGGAGGGTGACGCTCGGGCCGGCGGCGAGGATGGCGAGGCGCGCGCTCATCGGGGCTCCTCCGCGGGGAACGCCTCGCGCCGCGCCACCGTCTCGCCCGCGGCAGCCCGGCGTTCCAGGGCGGCGAAGCTGCCGGCATCGACGGCCTCGAACCGCAGGAGGTCGCCGGGTGCGACGGGGAAGGCCTGCGCCTGCTCCGGCGCGTAGAGCCGGGCGGGCGTCTGCGCGATCACGTACCAGCCGGTCGGCATCGGCACGGTGCCGACCGCCGCGAGGCCGCCGCCGACGACGAGGGCGTTGGCCGCATGGGGCGGCCGCGGGCGGTCGCGGCGCGGCACGGCCAGCGCCTCGGGCAGGCCGCCGAGGTAGGCGAAGCCGGGCGCGAAGCCGTACATGTAGACCCGGTAGGTCGCCCCCGCGTGCAGGGCCGCGACGCGCTCCACCGACAGCCCGGTCAACCCGGCGATCGCGGCGATGTCCTCGCCGCAGGGCTCGTCGTAGCAGCAGGGCAGGGTCCACAGCGAGGGGGCGGCCCTGCGCGTGCCGGCCTGCTCCGACAGCGCGGTGACCCGCGCGGCGAGCGCCGCGCGGTCGAGCACCAGGGGATCGTAGTGGATCATCAGCGAGCGGTAGGTCGGGACCGTCTCGGTCACGCCGTCGGGCGGGTCGGCGCGGAGCGCCTCGTCCAGCGCCAGCACCCGGTCGTTGACCGCCGGATCGACGCGCGCGCCGAACTCGGCCACCAGCGCCGCCTCGCCGGCGTCGAGGAGGCGCAGGGTGTCGCGATCCGTCATCGCGCCCTCAGGTCCGGAACGGCGCGAGGCGGTGGCCGGCGCCCTCCAGCCGGGTCCGCACCGCGCGGGCGGTGGCGACCGCGTGCGCGGAATCGCCGTGGACGCAGACCGAGCGGATCGGCGTCGGCAGGCGCGTGCCGCCCGCGGTGATGATCGCGCCCGCCTCGACCATCGCGAGTACGCGGTCGGCGGCCTCGTCCGCCGCCTTGATGAGGGCGCCGGGCTGCCCGCGGGCAATCAACTGGCCGTCCTCGGTGTAGCCGCGGTCGGCGAAGATCTCCGGATGCACGTCGAGGCCCAGCGCCTCGCCGGCCGTTACCTGGGCGGTGAGCGCGGTGGCCAGCAGCGACAGGTCGCGGTCGACCGCGCGGACCGCGCGCGCGATGGCGTCGGCGACGTCCCGATCGGCGGCGGCGATGTTGCCCAGCGCCCCGTGCGCCTTGACGTAGGTGATCCGGTGCCCGGCATAGGCCGCGAGCGCCTGAGCCGCGCCGACCTGATAGGCGACCAAGCGCTCGATCTCGGGCGGTGTGAACGGCATCCGGCGCCGCCCGAAGCCCCACAGGTCGGGGAAGCCCGGATGCGCGCCGACGGCGACGCCGTTCTCCCTCGCCAGGGCGAAGGTCGCGGCCATGATCTCGGGGTCGCCCGCGTGCAGGCCGCAGGCGACATTGGCGGAGGTGACGATGCCGAGCATCGCCGCATCGTCGCCGCAGGCGTAGGTGCCGTAGCCCTCGCCGAGATCGGAGTTCAGGTCGACGCTTGCCATCGGTGTCGCTTCCGTGCGGTTCGCGATTGGGTCTGAGGTGTGCGGGTTCAGATTCCGAGATAGGCGCGGCGCACCTCGGGGTCGTCGCGGATCTCGGCCGCCGGGCCTGCCAGGATGACCCGGCCGGTCTGGAGCACGTAGGCCCGGTCGGCGATGCCGAGGCTCTCGGAGAGCCGCTGCTCGACGAGCAGCACCGTGACGCCGGTGGCGCGGATCGTCGTCACCGCCGCGAAGATCTCATCGACGAGCTTAGGCATGATCCCCTGCGAGGGCTCGTCGAGCATCAGGAGCCGCGGCCGGGTCATCAGGGCGCGGCCGATCGCCAGCATCTGCTGCTCGCCGCCCGACAGCGTGGCCGCGCGCTGCGGCAGGCGCTCCTTGAGCCGCGGGAACAGCGTGAAGACCTGGTCCAGCGGCGCCTCGCGGTCGGCCCTGGACCGGTGGAGGTAGCTGCCCAGCCGCAGGTTGTCGGCGACCGAGAGCCGCGGGAACAGCCGCTTGTTCTCGGGCACGTAGGCGATGCCGCGGGCGGTGATGAGGTGGCCCGCCAGCCCCTCGATGCGCGCGCCGTCGAAGGTGACGCTGCCCGAGCGCGGGCGCTCCTGCCCGGCGATCGACTTCAGCAGCGTCGACTTGCCGGCGCCGTTGGCGCCCGCGACGACGACGATCTCGCCCTCGGCCACCGCCAGGGAGATGTCCTGGATCGCGAGCAGGCCCTTGTAGGCGGTGGTCAGCCCCTCGACCTCAAGCAGCACGGTGGCGCTCCCCGAGGTAGGCGGTGATCACCGCGTCGTCGCGCACCACCGCGGCCGGCGCGCCTTGCGCCAGCACGGCGCCGAGATGCAGCACCACGGCGCGGTCGACCAGCGGCATCACCACCTCCATCACGTGCTCGACCATGATGACGGTGATGCCGGAGGCCGCGACCTCGCGGATCAGCGCGACGCCGGCCTGCGCCTCGCCGGGCGTCAGCCCGGTCAGCACCTCGTCGAGCAGCAGGAGCCGCGGCCCGGTGGCGAGCGCCCGGGCGACCTCGAGCCGGCGCTTCTCCGGCGGCGTCAGCTCGCCCGCCACCGCCCCCGCGCGGTGGGTGAGGCCGACGCGGTCGAGGGTCTCCAGCGCCGCCCTGCGCGCGGTCGCGGCGGTCGCGTGGCGGGCCAACGCCCCGACGACGACGTTCTCGACGACGTTCATCGAGTCGAACGAGCGCGGCACCTGGAAGGTGCGCGCGATCCCGCGCCGGCAGCGCTCGGCCGCGGGCAAGGCGGTGATGTCGGCCCCCTCGAACAGGATGCGGCCCCGGCTCGGCCGGTAGACCCCCGAGATCAGGTTGAACAGGGTCGACTTGCCGGCCCCGTTCGGCCCGATCAGGCCGAGGATCTCGCCCGCCGCCACGTCGATCGAGACGTCGCGGTTGGCCACGAGGCCGCCAAAGGCGAGCGTGACGTCGTCGATGCGCAGCAGGGGGTCGCTCACGGCGCCGCCTCCGCGCTGCGGGCCGTGCGGGTGCGGCGGAACAGGCTGAGCACCCCCTCGGGCCGGGCGAGCGCCACCACCATCACGAGGAGCCCGTAGAACATCAGGTCGACGCCGCTGCCGGAGCCGCCGAGATAGGACCGGCTGATCTCGGTGAGCGGGATCAGGATCACCGCGCCGACCAGCGCGCCCCACAGCGTGCCGATCCCGCCGAGCACGGCGGGCAGCGCGAACAGCAGCGAGAAGCGGAAGCTCATCACGCTCTCGGGGTCGATGTAGGAGACGTAGGCCGCGTAGAAGCCGCCGCCGACCGCCGTGAGGAAGGCCGAGATCGCGCCGGCCGCCATCTTGGAGCGGAACACCTCGACGCCGAGGCTCTGGGCCGCGACCGCGTCGTCCTTCACCGCGCGCCAGCCGTAGCCCCAGCGCGACTCCTCGATCAGGTAGGTGACGAGCCACGTCACGGCAAAGAGCGCGAGCGCGCAGTGGACGTAGGGGATCTTGTTGCGGGCAAACTGCAGGGTCCACCACGAATCCGGGTTGAACGGCCACTGGATGCCCGTCGCCCCGCCGACGAAGTCCCAGTTGTGGACGAGCAGGAGGCCGATCTCGGCGATGACGATGGTGGCGATCGAGAAGTAGTGGCCGGCCAGCCGGAAGCAGGGATACCCCAAGCCCAGCGCGACCAGCGCCGACAGCGACCCGCCGACCACCATGCCGCCCCAGGGCAGGATGCCGTAGGTCACGAACAGGACGCTCGTCGCGTAGGCGCCGATGCCGAAATACAGCGCGTGGCCGAGCGAGATCTGGCCGCAATAGCCGCCGAGGATGTTCCAGCTCTGCGAGACCGCCGCGTAGAGCAGGGTCAGGATCAGCACGTTCTGGAGGTAGACGTCGGTGACGGCGTAGGGGAGTGCGGCGAGCCCGGCGAGGACGAAGGCCCCGACGATCAGGCTGCGCCGGCGCCCGCCCGAGAACGCCTTGGCGGCGGCCTCGCGCGCCGTCGAGGCCTTCGTCGCGGGCGCGGCTTCCGGCAGGGTCGCGGTGTTCATCTACAGCCTTCCGAACAGGCCCTGCGGGCGGGCGAAGACCACCACGAGGTAGAGGGCGTAGACGCCCACCGACTTCAGCGAGGGCGGCAGCACCAGCGTGGTCATCGCCTCGACGAGGCCGACGACGAGGCCGGCGACCAGGGCGCCGGCGACGCTGCCGAAGCCGCCGAGCGCCACCGTGACGTAGGCGATGAGCGCGAAGGTGCCGCCGACGCCGGGGTGGATGTAGTAGAACACCGCCAGCACCGCGCCGGCGAGGCCGACCAGCGCCGCGCCCAGACCCCAGCCCAGCGCGAAGACCCGGTTGCGGTCGATGCCGACCAGCGCCACCGCGCCCTGGTCCTCGCGGGTCGCCTCCAGCGCGCGGCCGAAGTCGGTGCGGGTCATCAGGAGATGGAGGCCGCCGAACGCCGCCAGCGACACCGCCGCGCCGAAGATCTGCGGCCACGGCAGGAACACGCCGGCAAGGTCGAGGGTGCGCCCGCCGAGCCACGTGTTCTGCACGTTGCGGTAGTCCGGCGTGAACAGGTACTGCGCCGCGCCCTGGAGCAGGATCGCGAGCCCGAAGGTCGCAAAGATCTGCACCATGCCCGGGTTGGCCCTGGCCCGCATGGCGAAGCGGACCACGCCGAGGTAGGCTGTGGCGCCGAAGACGAACATCACGGCGGCCACCAGCGGCATCAGCACGATCGGGTCGAGGCCGGTGGCGAGCACGAGGCCGAAGGTCGCGTACATCGCGACCATCAGGAACTCGCCGTGGGCGAAGTTGACCACGTCCATCAGGCCGAAGATCAGCGAGAGGCCGACCGCGATCAGGGCGTAGAGCAGCCCCGTCAGCAGGCCGCTCGCCAGCACCTGCGCCAGCGCCTGGATCGTCATCGCGAAGCCCTCGGGGTGCTGGGCGGGGCGGCGGGCGTCACGCGTTCATCGGCCAGAGCGGGGCCGCGACGGCGGTGGCCTCGGGAAACACCGTCACGAACTGCGTGCCGACGTACTGCAGCAGGACCGGGTCGGCGAAGGCGTTCTGCCCGCCCTGGTCGAAGGCGACCTTCGACCAGGGCATGAGGGTGCGCGTGCCCGGGATGTCGGTGGCAGCAAGCGCCGCGCGCAGCTTCTCCCCGTCGGTCGAGCCGGCGCGGTCCAGGGCGTCGGCCAGCACGATGAGGCCCATGAGCTGGCGCGAGGTGTTGTCGTTGAGGTCGCGCCCGGCCCGCGCCTTGAACAGCGCGTTGACGGTCGCGATCCAGGCGCGCTTGGCGGTGAGGTCGAGGGAGAAGCTTCCCCGGGTGATCAGGCCCTGGAGGCGGTCGCCGACGGCGTCGTAGACCGACTTCTCGGAGAAGCCCGCGGCCTGGGCGATGATCGCCTTCGGCTTGTAGCCGAGGTCGGCCATGGTCTTGGTGAGCAGGATCGCGTCGGTGGTGTAGCAGGTCGGCAGCAGCACGTCGGCGGCAGCGGTCTTGATCTGCTGCACCTCCGCGGTCAGCGAGGCCGAGTTGGTCCGGTACTTGACGTCGGCGGTGATCTTGTAGCCGCGCTCGGTCGCGAGCTTGCGCTGCACGGTGGAGGAGTCGACGCCGTAGATCGTGTCCTCGAAGAACAGGCCGACCGAGTCGATGGTCTTGCCCTTCTTGCGCAGGCCATCCATGAAATCGAACATCGCTGCGGAGAACATCTCGTCGTTGGCGGCCGGGCGGAAGATGTACTTCAGGCCCTTCCGGGTGAGGCTCGGCGAGGACGAGTCGGCGCACAGGAACGGCACGCCGTAGCGCTCGCAGGTGGCGCTCACCGTGGCCGAGACGCTCGATTGGTAGCAGCCGACGATCGCCGAGACCTTGTCCTGCGTGATCAGCCGCTCGGCCTCGGCGCGGCCCTTCTGCGGGTCGGCCTGGTGGTCGGCGAACACGAGGCGGAGCTTGGCGCCACCGAGCCCCGCGAGCCCCGCGCCCTTGGCGTTGGGCAGGTCGATGTCGGGATGGTCGGCGTTGACGATGTCGAGCGCCGTCTCCAGGGCGTGGCGGGCATCGACGCCGACCTGCCCGCTCGGGCCCGACATGGCGTAGAGCACGCCGACCACCACCTCGCCCGCGGCCGAGGCCGGCCGCAGCCCGAGGCCGGCGAGCGCGAGGGCGCCCCCGGCCAGAACGTTCCGACGATGAACCATGCGCTTGGTCTCCAGGCGTTGAGGGCGGGGACGGCTCAGACCGCGAACTCGGCGTTGAGGCGATCGGTGATCAGCATGCAGCCCGGCGCGTGGGTGATCGCGAAGGCCGGGCGCATCGCCGCGATGATCGATTGCGGGGTGACGCCGCAGGCCCAGAACACCGGGATCTCGTCGGCGCTGATCCGGACGGGATCGCCGTAGTCGGGCCGCGCCAGATCGGCGATGCCGATCATCTCCGGGAAGCCGAGATGCACCGGCGCGCCGTGCACGGCGGGAAAGCGCGCGGTGATCTCCACCGCCCGGATCGCCTGGGCGGGCTTGAGCGGGCGCATCGACACCACCATCGGCCCGGCGAACGGCCCGGCGGGCGCGCAAGGGATGCTGGTCCGGTACATCGGCACCCGGACCCCCATCTCGACGTGGCGCAGCGGCAGGCCGTCCTCCGCCATCGCCGCCTCGAACGAGTACGAGCAGCCGATCACGAAGGCGACGAGGTCGTCGCGCCACAGGTCGGCGACTTCGGTGCGCTCCTCTGCCACCACGCCGTCGCGCCAGACGCGGTAGCCCGGAACGTCCGTGGCGATGTCGAGGTCGAGACCGAGTTCGGGGATCGTCCGCGCGCCGGGCGCCGACTCGCCGATGACCGGGCAGGATTTCGGGTTGCGCGCGGCAAACCGCCGGAAGTCGTCGGCCAGCGCCGTCGGAAACACCGCGAGGTTGCCCTGGACGTAACCGGGGGCGATGCCGCCGGTGGTGCCATGGATCGCGCCGCTGCGGCAGGCGAGGCGGGCGTCGTGCCCGCGCATCGTCGCCGGGTCTTGCGGCCGGAGGATCGCCGAGGCGGCCATCACCAATCCTTCGTCCTGGGGGCCGTGCTCGACCCGGCCGGATCGGGCACGGCGCCACGGTCCCGGGTCGGCATGATCGCATCGCCGGCATGCGTTGGCGAATTATGATTTCGCATCGTTTTGCATAAGGGCAGCTTATGCATCGGCCGGCGCCCAGCCCGCCGCAACCTCTGCGGCAAGGCCGGCGGCGGCGGCGGCAAGCCCGCAATCGGGCGTGTTGGCGTAGGTCGCGGTGAAGCCGATGTCGGGCAGCCGCGCCTCGGTCCGCAGCACCCGCAACTGGCCGGCGTCGATCTCCCGGCGCACCGTGTCGGGGGGAATCACCCCGACGCCGAGGCCCTCCACCGCCATGCGCACGATCGTCGAGAGGGAGGCGTTGCTGTAGAGCCGGGGCGGCGGCAGGTTCGAGCGGGCCAGGAGCTCGTGGAGCTGCACGTAGGGGTTGGTGTTCTTCGGGTAGGTGATGATCGGGTGGCGCACCAGTTCGGCAAGCGTCACCGGTTCCGGACCGAAGGCGAGGCCGGGCGCCGCGATCCAGGCGACGGAGAAGCTGCACAGGGGCCGGTTGACGAGACGCGGCATCGTGATCGGCCCGACCAGCAGGGCGAGGTCGAGGTCGCCCCGCAGCAGCGCGTCGCGCATGATCGGCGACACGTCGACGGCGACATCGACGGCGACGCCCGGGTAGACCTCGCCCATGCGCGCGATGAACCGCATCAGCCACGTGTGGACGATGGTCTCGGAGACGCCCAGGCGCAGCACGCCCGTGGTCGCGGCCGGGCCGGCGATGGCGCCCATCATCTCGGTGCGCAGACGCAGGAAGCGCTCGGCGTAGACCAGGAGTTCGCGGCCCTTGGCGGTGAGCGCCACGGAGCGCGCCTGCCGCTCGAACAGGCTGAGGCCGAACGCCCGCTCCAGGGCCGCGACGCGCTGGGACACCGCCGGCTGGGTCGTGTTCAACCGCTCCGCGGCCCGGCTGAAGCTGCTGAGCGAGGCCGTCCAGTAGAACACTTCGAGGCTTCTCAGGTCCGGCATCGGGCTCCGAACCTGCGGGGCCCGGATTCCGCCGTCGGACGATCCCCTCCCGCCGCGGCACGCCTCAGGGCTCCCACGGCGATCGGTGCTTCGATCCGCAGGCAGTGCTCCTCTCGGACAGTCCGGTCGAACGAAGCACGGATCGCCGTGGGGACCCTTGGCGGAACGGACCAGTCGAGCCACGCCATCGTCCTGCCCGGTCACACCACGGCCCGGCCGGACTCAAGAATCGTTCCACCGCCGACCGGCCTCGGACGCCGCATCGTGTCCCCGGGGCGCGGCGGCCACGGAGAAGGGACCGGAGGCTCGCGCAATCCCCCACATACCCGGTCTCGCGGGTGATGACCCATGAGGTCCGGCCGATGGCTGCCCCCCGCACGCGCAGGGCCCGAGCCTCAACGAGTCATCCCCGTCGAGGCCCGGTATCGCTTCGCGACGCGGCCTGCCGGTGGCCGAAACCCATACCCGCGCCGCACCGCACCGGTGCCGGATCTGGTGGCCGGCGTCGCGCCAAGCCGCGCTCAGCCGTTGTCCTTCGTGAGCGCGATCGCCACGAAGCGGGTCGCGCCCTTGGCGGACTTGACGCGCATCAGCACCGCCTTGCGCCCGCTCGCCTCGGCCGACCGGATCTGCTCGGCGACCTCGGAGGGACGCGAGACGCTCCGGCCGGCGACGTCGAGGATCACGTCGCCCTGCTCGATGCCCTTGGCCGCGGCCGGGCCGTCCGGATCGACCTCGACCACCGCGACGCCAGACTCCGCGAGTCCGACATCGGCGGCCGGCGCGAGGTTGAGGCCGAGACGCGGCTGGCCGCCGGAGCTGTCGCTCCCGCTGCTCGCCGCCACCTTGGTGCCGTCCGTGGGCAGCGCGCCCAGGGTGATCGTGGCCGTGTCCGCCTTCGACCCGCGCAGGTACGCGATCTCGACCTTGGCGCCGGGCTTCAGCCCCGCGATCTTGCGCGACAGCTCACGCGCGTCGTTGATCGGGTTGCCGTTGACCGACTCGATCACGTCGCCGGACTTCAGGCCGGCCTTGGCCGCGGGCGTGCCGTCCTCGGCATGGTCGACGAGCGCCCCCCGGGGCTTGCCCATGCCGAGTCCTTCCGCGATGTCCTGCGTGACGGGCTGAACCTGCACGCCGAGGTAGCCGCGGGCCACCTTGCCGTCGGTGCGGAGCTGATCGACCACCGCCTGCACCGTCTCGGCGGGGATGGCGAAGGCCAGCCCCACGCTGCCGCCGGACGGCGAGGCGATCGCGGTGTTCACGCCCACGACCTCGCCGTTGACGTTGAAGGTCGGGCCGCCGGAATTGCCCTTGTTGATCGGCGCGTCGATCTGCAGGAAGTCGTCGTAGGGACCCGCACCGATGTCGCGGCCGCGGGCCGAGACGATGCCCGCCGTCACCGTGCCGCCGAGGCCGAACGGGTTGCCGATCGCCACCACCCAGTCGCCGACCCGCGGCGCGGCGCGCCCGAACTGCACGTAGGGATAGCTGCCGGATTCCTTGATCTTCAGGAGGGCGATGTCGGTCTTCGAATCCTTGCCGATCACCTTGGCGTCCAGCGTGCGGCCGTCGTCCAGCGTCACCTGCACGGTCCTGGCGTGGTCGACGACGTGGTTGTTGGTCACCACGTAGCCGTCGGCCGAGATGATGAAGCCGGAGCCGACGGCGCCGCGCTGGCCCTGGCGCTGCTGCGGCATGCCGGGCTGGGCGCCGTTCGGCCCACCCTGGCCGAAGCGCTTGAAGAACTCGCGCAGTTGCGGCGGCACGGTCTGGAGGTTGCCACCCGGCTGGCTGCCCGGACCATCCTCGTCATCGCTGGAGGCGGTGTCGTCGAGCTTCACCTTCACCGAGACGACGCCGGGCTTCACCGTGTCGACCACGTCGGCGAACGACCCCGGCGGGTGCTCGGGGGCGGTGATCGGGCTCTTGGGCAGCGCCTGTGCGAAGGCGGGGGTCGTGGGCTGGAGGGAGCCGGAGCCGACCGCGCCGCCGGCCATGAGGGCGGCAACGGCGACGGAGGCGAGCGCGCCGCGGCTGAAGCGGGAAGGCGTGCGGATCTGGGGAACGGACATGCGGGGATCTCCGGAGAGGGGCGGCGTCGCGGCGCCCGTGGACCCTCCTTAACGCCGGGTCCCTGACCCGCCCGTGGCGGCCAGATTACGGTTTCGACAGGTTTCCGTTCTGTTCAGGGAGACGACCGCGTGCGCATGCTTGTCCGGACGGGAGGCAGGTCCCCACACCCTGAGCGGGAGAGGGACAGGATGAGGGATGAGAACTCACCGGAGAGGTTCACGCCCCTCGTCCCAACCTTCCCCCTATGGCAGAAGGGGCCGCGCGGCGTTTCGCGCGATCTCTTCCCTGCCGTTGTGGCAGCCTGTTGAGGGCTACGGCAGCGCCGTCACGCCCGAGCGCCACGCAAGGTCCAGGATCAGCCCGCGCGGCAGCGTGGCGAGCACCGGCGCCACCGGCAGGCCGGCGGCGTTGACGAGCCCTGCCGTCCAGTGGTTGCACACGTTGGTCCAGGAGAAGCGGCCCGCGCCCCGGTAGAACAGGCTCGGCCCGTACAGGCCGGGGCCGACATCGACGGGCCGGCCCGCGTCGAGGGCGAAGCTCGCCTCCAGCCGGGCGACGAGCTTGCGCAGACCGGCGCTCGACACCGGCACGACCACGATCTCCGCCTGCGGGAAGCGCGCGCGGAGATTCGCGTCGAGGCCGACCACCTGCACCACGCCGTCGCTGCCGCCGGGGGTGAACAGGGCCGCGAGCGCCAGCCGCGGGTCGAAGTCGGCGAGCGTCGGCGTCGCCGCGTAGAACCGCGCCTCGCCCCACCCGAACTCGATCGCGGGATAGGCCCGGAACCGCACGGCGACGCCGCGCAGCGCCGGCCCGGCCCCGTCGCCCGTGAGCGCCGCCAGCGGCAGGACGATGCCGCTGTGCCAGCCGTGGCTGACCACGTGGATGGTCTGCGGATCTGCCTCCGTGGGCGGGTAGAGGACCGGATCGCCCGGCCGCGCCGTGAGCACGACGGCGAGGACGAGCGCGACGACGAGGCCGGCGAGCGCCTGGGCTAGCCGGCGCAGGATCACGAATCCTGGTCGGTCAGCCGCGCCAGCGCCTCGCGGAGTTTGGCCAGCCGGTCGGCCTCGGCCTCGCGGCGCTCGCGGCTCTCCTCGATCACCTCCTCGGGGGCGCGGGCGACGAAGTCGGCGTTGCCGAGCTTCCCGTCGAGTTTCCGAATTTCCCCTTCTGCCTTGGCCGCCTCCTTCCGGAGGCGGGCGACCTCGGCCGCGAGATCGACGATGCCTTCGAGCGGCAGCGCCGCGACGCTGCCGCGCACGAGCAACTGCACCGCGTTCCGCGGCGCGATGTCGGAGAATCCGATCTCGGAGAGGCGGGCGAGCCGCACGAGGGTGTCGTGCCATGCCGCGATCCGCGCCCGCACCGCCGGATCGGCGGCCACCAGCACGAGCGGCACCTGCGCGCCGGCCGGCACGCCGGTCTCCGAGCGGGCCGAGCGTACCTCGGAGACGAGATCGACCACGAAGCCGATCTCCGCCTCGGCCTGCGCATCCGCGAGGCCCGACAGGTCCGGCCAGGGGGACAGGGCGAGCAGGCCGCGACCGGGGACGGCCTCGCCCTTGATCGCCCACAGCTCCTCCGTGAGGAACGGCATGAACGGGTGCAGGAGCTTCGCGATCTGGTCGATCAGGAAGGCGATCGACGCTTGCGTCTCGGCCCGCACGGCCGCGTCGACGCCCTCCCCCTGCAGAACCGGCTTGGCGAGTTCGATGGTCCAGTCGCAGAAGATGTTCCAGACGAAGCGGTAGGCAGCCGCCGCCGCGTCGTTGAAGCGGTAGGCCTCCAGCGCCGCGGTGACCTCGGCCACCGCACGCGCGCCCTCGCCGAGCGCCCAGCGGTTCAGCGGCTCCCGGACGGCCTCGGGGCGGAAGCCCGGGTCGAGGGCGCAGCCGTTGAGCTCGGCGAAGCGCGCCGCGTTCCACAGCTTGGTCGCGAAGTTGCGGTATCCCTCGACGCGGGCCGGGCTGAGCTTGATGTCGCGGCCTTGGGCTGCCAGCGCCGCGAGGGTGAAGCGCAGCGCGTCGGCGCCGTACTGATCGATCAGCCCGAGGGGATCGACGACGTTGCCCTTCGACTTCGACATCTTGGCACCCGACGCGTCGCGCACCAGCGTGTGCAGGTAGACGGTGCGGAAGGGCACGTCGTCGGTGACGTGGAGCCCGAGCATCATCATCCGGGCGACCCAGAAGAACAGGATGTCCTTGCCGGTCACCAGCGCGTCGGTCGGGTAGTAGCGGGCGAGCTCCGGCGTCGCCTGAGGCCAGCCCAGCGTCGAGAACGGCCACAGGGCGGAGGAGAACCACGTGTCGAGGACGTCCTCGTCGCGGCGCAGTTCGACCGTCCGCCCGTGCCTGTCCGCCGCCTGCGCGCGGGCGTCCGCCTCGCCGGCCGCCACGTAGATGCCGCCGTCGGCATCGTACCAGACCGGGATCTGGTGCCCCCACCAGAGCTGGCGCGAGATGCACCACGGCTCGATGTTCGTGAGCCACTGGAAGAACGTCTTCTCGGCGTTCTCGGGCACGAACCGGGTGCGGCCGTCGCGCACCGCACCGAGCGCGCGCTCGGCCAGGGGCTTGACGTTCACGTACCACTGATCGGTGAGGTAGGGTTCGATGACGACGCCGGAGCGGTCGCCGTGCGGCACGGCGTGGGTGTTCGCCTCGATCGTGCGCAGGCGGCCGGCGGCCTCCATCAGCGCGACGACCTGCTTGCGGGCGGCGAACCGGTCGAGGCCGTGCAGCGCCAGCGCCGCCGGCTCGGGGACCGCGTCAGCCAGGAAGTCACTGTTGCCGTCGAGCGCGATGCGCGCCTCGGCATCGAGGACGTTGATCGGCCGGCAGCCGTGGCGCTTTCCCACCTCGAAATCGTTGAAGTCGTGCGCCGGCGTGATCTTGACCGCGCCGGTGCCCTTTTCGGGGTCCGAGTATTCATCGGCGACGATGGGGATCAGCCGGCCGACCAGCGGCAGGCGCACGCGCTGGCCGACGAGCGCCGCGTAGCGCGCGTCCTCCGGGTGGACCGCCACCGCGGTGTCGCCGAGCAGGGTCTCGGGGCGCGTCGTCGCGACGGTGATGACCGCCCCGGTCTCGGCGCCGTCATCATCGACCACCGGATAGTCGAAGTGCCAGAGATGGCCCTTCACCTCGACCTGCTGCACTTCGAGGTCGGAGATCGCGGTCTGGAACTTCGGGTCCCAGTTCACGAGGCGCTTGTCGCGGTAGATCAATCCCTCGGCGTGCAAATCGACGAACACCTTCGTCACGGCGCGGACCATCGGGTCGTCGGGCGCCCCGCGGGTGCCCATGGTGAAGCGCTCGCGCGACCAGTCGCAGGAGGCGCCCAACCGCTTCAACTGATCGACGATCGCGCCGCCCGATTCCGCCTTCCAGGCCCAGACCTTCTCCAGGAACGCCGCGCGGCCGATCGTGCGCCGGCCGGGCTCCTGCGCCTCCGCCATGCGGCGCTCGACCACCATCTGCGTGGCGATGCCGGCATGGTCCATGCCGGGCTGCCACAGCACGTCGCGCCCGCGCATGCGCTCGAACCGGGCGAGGATGTCCTGAAGCGTGTTGTTGAGGGCGTGGCCGATGTGGAGCGAGCCGGTGACGTTCGGCGGCGGGATCATGATGCAGTAGGGCTCGGCGCCCGCGCGGTCGGGCCGCCCGGCGCGGAACGCGTCGGCCTGCTCCCAGGCGGCGCTGGCGCGCGCCTCGGCGGCGGCGGGATCGAAGGTCTTGTCCATCATCGGGGCGTGGGGCCAATCGTACGGGGCGGCGTCGCGATGGCCCGCTTTCAACCCGTCGGGCCCGTGGCGTCAACACGGGAGGGCGCTCGACCCAGCTTCGGGCAAGCCTCCCGCGCGATGAAGCTCGCCAGCGGCGGCGCGGCCGCCGTGCGGAGCCAGCGCCCGCGACCGACGATCATCCCGCGCGAGCGACGGCCCCGCGGCGGCCTGACCCCGAAGCCTCAGCGCCCGCGCGAGACCCGCTCGATCTCGGCGCGCACGAGGCGCTCGACCATCACCGGCAGGTTGTCGTCGAGCCACGCCTTCAGCAGCGGCTTGAGCATGTCCTGGACGAGATCCTCCAGGCTGCGCGCATTCTTGCTGGACACCGTGTGGGCGAGCAGGTTGAAGGCGCCGTTGACGCTGGCGCCTGCGGCCGACGAGATCAGAGGCTCGGCCTCTGGGACGGGCGCTGCCGGCTCGGGCGCGGCCGGACGGGGCGGAGGGGCAGGCTCCGGCTCGATGGCGTCGAAATCGATCGCATCGAAATCCAGGGCGTCGATGTCCAGCGGTGCCGGCTTCGGGGCAGCTTTGGATGCCGGGGCGCGCTCACGGACCACGGGCTCGACCATATCGGCAAGGTCGAGCACCTCGTCGTTCTGGAGCGCGGGCGCCCGGGCCGGGGGCGCCGGCTCGGCCGGCTTCACGGCCTGGTCGTCGGCGATGATCCGCCGGATCGAGGCCAGGATCTCCTCCATGGACGGCTCGTGTGCCTTCTCGGCGGCCTTGTCCTGAATCTTGGGGCTCGCTGCACTCATCCGGACGGCGCTCGGGAAGGGAGAACGGGACTTTATCGGCGGTTCGCAGCAGTATTCCACGCGAAATCGCGGCGACAAGCGCGTTCGAAGCACAGTCCCGCGGGAAAATGGCTCTGCGGCCACGCTTATCCGTGACAACCACGCGGAGCGGTCGAAACCCGGAGTCGCCGCGCCGACCGGACGCCGTCGCCGCGGCAGGGCCGGCTCAGCGCCCGTCGGGGGAGCGCACGCCGTACCAGAGGTCCTTGACCTGATCGTAGTGGGTCTTGGCGCTGTAGGCGGCCACCGGCACCGCCGTGTAGCGCACGGTCAGCCGGCCGACCGCCTGGACCACGCCGTAGGAGTAGATCACCCGGTCGCGCTGGGCGGTGATGAGCGTCACCCGGGAGTTCAGGAGCTCCTGCTGCGCGTTCAGCACGTCGAGGGTGGTGCGCTGGCCGACGCGGGCCTCCTCGCGCACGCCGTTCAGGGCCACCTCGTTGGCCTGGACCTGCGCCTGGGCGGCGATCACCTGCGCCTTGGCGGCCTCCAGCCGCCCCCAGAAGTCGACGACCTGCGCCCGGATCTGGTCGCGGACCTGATCGGCCTGGATGCGGGTCTGGCCGACGATCTCCTTCTGCTGGCGGATCTGCGCGTATTCCTGCCCGCCCTGGTAGAGCGGGATCGTCACGCGCCCGACGATCGAGGCGGTGACGCCGTTGGAGTTGGCGAGTTGCTGGTCGTAGCGCTGGTTGACCTGCCCCTGGAGGCTCACCTGCGGGTAGAGCGCACCCTCCAGCACCTTGACCTGCGCCTCGGCCGAATCGACCGCATGGAGTGCCGAGAGGATCTGCGGGTGCTCCTGGAGGCCGATGGCGATGGCGGCGTCGAGGGTGGCGGGCACGTAGCGGTCGAGCGGGCGGCCGGGGGCGAGCTGGCGCGGCTCGACGCCGATGTTCTGGCGGTAGACGCCGATGCTGGTGCGCAGCGCCGATTCCGCGGCGCTCACCTGCGAGCGGGCTCCGGCGAGCCGCGCCTCGGCCTGCGCCACGTCGGTGCGGGTGACCTCGCCGACGTTGAAGCGGTCGCGGGTCTGACGGAGCTGCTCCTCCAGCACCTCGACGTTGTTGCGGTTCAATTCGAGCGTCGCGGTGTTGCTCAGGACGTTCATGTAGGCCTGGACGCCGGCATACAGCACCGACATCTCGGTGAAGCGCAGGGTCTCGCGCTGGCTGTAGACGTTCGACTCGGCCCGGCGGGTGTTGTTGTCGGTCTGGAACCCGTTGAACAGGGTCTGGTTCACGGTGAGGCCGGCGCCCCCCGGCGTCGTCGTCTGCCGAACTTGCTGGCCCATGATCCGGCCTTCGAAGTACTGGCTTCCGACGTCGGCCTCGATGCTCGCGGTCGGCCGGTAGCCGGACTTGGCGATGGCGACGGTCTCGTCCGTCGAGCGGACGCCGGCCCGGCTCGCGTTGAGCTGCGGGTTGCCGCCGTAGGCCTTGGCGAGCGCGGATT
>NZ_CAXTBY010000025.1:0-45413 GCF_964242245.1 uncultured Methylobacterium sp.
GCTGCACTCGATGAAGTTGCCGGCCGAGTAGATCAGGAACAGCCGCATCGGCTCGGGTCCGATCTGCCCTCCGAACAGCAGCGAGACCGAGAAGCGGAGGCCCGCCGCCTCGAACCCGGCCTTCTCGATCGCCCGCACCCGCCGGATCGCGCGGCCGACGAGCTGGGCCGCCTCGAACATCGTGGTCGTCTCCACGAGCTTCAGCTTCGGCTCGCCGTCGTCGCCCGGTACGCCCTCGGAGAGCAGGCTCAGCACCGACTGCGTCACCGAGAGGTTGCCGGCGGACGCCAGCATCATCACCCGTTCTCCCGGCACGTTGAAGTGGTGCAGCTTGCGGTAGGTGGAGATGTCGTCGAGCCCCGCATTGGTGCGGGTGTCGGCGATCATCACAAGGCCCTCCTCGACGAGGACGCCGACGCAGTAGGTCATGGGGCGAGGCTTTCGCGGCGCTGTGCCCGCGGACCCGTCGTCCGGGGCCGGGCAGATGGGGTTTTCAAGATTGCGGTGCGGCCTGGGCTTGCTCCACGCGCAGCCTCACGTCCAGCGTCTCGGTGCCGCCGCCGGTGCGGCTGCCGCGGATCGGGGCGGCGCCGAGGTAGTCGAGCCCGGCGGCGATGCGGATGTAGGCCTGCGTGGTGGCCTCGCCGGTGGCGGGGTCGAACCCGACCCAGCCGAGATCGGGCACCAGGGCCTCGGCCCAGCCGTGCGGCGTCTCCCGCTCCGCGTCGTCGCCCTCGGGGCGGAAGTACCCGGAGACGTAGCGCGCCGGAATTTCCAGGTGGCGGGCGGCCGCGATGAAGACGTGGGCCAAGTCCTGGCAGACGCCCCGGCCGGCCTCGAACGCGCTCGGCGCCGGAACCGCGGCGCTCGCCGGCCCGGGTGCGTAGGTCATGTGGGTGTGGACGGCCTCCATGAGCCGGTGCAGGCACGGCAGCGGCGCCCCATCGCCGGCCGCGGCCACGCCGTCGGCCAAGGCCTTGATCGCGGGGCTGGCGGCCGCAAGCTCGCTCTCGCGCAGGTAGAACGGATCGGGCAGCCGCTCCACCGTGCCGCGGACGATGCCGTGGGTCTCGTGCGTGTCGACCTCGCCGGTCACCCGGATCACCAGGGCGTCGGCGGCTTGGTCCGGGGTGAACCAGTGCACGATGTTGCCGAAGCCGTCCTCCCGCTCGGTCAGGCGGCCGTCGATCGACGGCTCGATGCGCCAGCGCCGGACGTACTGGCCGTCATGGTCGCGCGGCGTCATGCGCAGCACCTGGATCAGGCCGCGCGCCGGATGCTCGTAGCTGTAGTGGGTCTCGTGGACCACGCGGATACGCATGCGTCGATTCTGCCCGTCTTGCCGGCCCGTGCCGCGACCGTCCGGTTTTCCGCTTCCTTGGCGCGGCTTGCGCGACGCTTGCAACCCCCGGCGCTCCCTTGGCAACCCCTGCGCGCCGACCTGCCCGGTTCAGCCCAGGTACTGCTCTCAGCCCAGGTACTGCTCTCAACCCAGGTACTGCTCGGCGATGGCTGCGCCCACCTTGTTGTTCTCGTCGATGAAGCCGACCACGAACTCGTGCAGCCCCGCGGTGAAGACCCGGTTGATGTCCTCGCTCTCCAGCCGCGCCAGCAGGTTGCTGGCGAGCCGCTGGCTCCCCCCGCGCCGCCCGTAGGCGTCGGCGATCAGGTCGAGGTGCTCGACGAGGACGCCGTAGCAGTTGGCGAACGAGCGCGGCATCTGGCGGTTGAGGATCAGCAGATCGGCCACCAGCAGCGGCTTGACGCCCTCCCGGTAGACCCAGTGGTAGGCGTTGAAGGCCGAGACCTCGCGCAGGATCGTGGTCCACTGGAAGTAGTCGAGGCTGCCGCCGACCGTCTCCGAGGCCGGCAGCAGGATCTTGTACTTCACGTCGAGGATGCGGGCGGTGTTGTCGGCCCGCTCGATTCCCGTGCCGAGCCGCGTGAACCAGTACGCGTCGTTGCGCAGCATCGTCCGGTAGGCCGAGCCGTCGAAGGTCAGCGAGATGCCCTTCACCCAGTCGAGGAAGCGCGTGAACGCGTCGCGGTCGAGGTCGCGCCCCTCGTAGGAGCGCAGTTCCAGCCACGCGCCGTTGATCGCGTCCCACATCTCCGTGGTCAGCGCCGTGCGGACGCTGCGGGCGTTCTCCCGCGCGCTCTCGATGCAGCTACGGATCGAGGACGGATTGTGCGGGCTGAAGGCGAGGAAGTCGCACACGGTATCCGCGTTGACGCCGTCGTAGTGCGGCTTGAACACCTCCGCGTCGCCGGCCGAGGCGAGCGCCGAGGCCCACTCGTTGGTCTCGCCGCCGCCGTAGCTCGACGGGAGCGAGGCGAGCCGGTGCGCGGCGTCGAGGATGCGGGCGACGAACTCGGCGCGCTCGACGTAGCGGGAGAGCCAGTAGAGGTTGTCGGCAGTCCTGGAGAGCATGGCGTCTTCGCTGGAATCTCTTCGGCTTGGTCCCGAAGGGGCGGCCGCGTCGGGGGTCTCGTCGAGAGGGTCCTTGAGCCCTCAGGCGTCGAGCACCCAGGTGTCCTTGGTGCCGCCGCCCTGGCTGGAGTTCACCACCAGGGACCCCTCCTTCAGCGCGACCCGGGTGAGGCCGCCCGGCACGATCCGGATCTCGTCGGCCCCGCAGAGCACGAAGGGGCGCAGGTCCACGTGCCGGGGGGCGACGCCCGAGGCGACGAAGGTCGGGCAGGTGGAGAGCGACAGCGTCGGCTGCGCGATGAATCCGTCGGGCGCGTGCCGCAGGCGCTTGGCGAACTCATCGATCTCGCGCTTGGACGCGTGCGGGCCGACCAGCATGCCGTAGCCGCCCGAGCCGTTGACCTCCTTCACGACGAGGTTCGCGAGGTTGTCCATCACGTAGGAGAACGCCTCCTTCTCGCGGCAGCGATAGGTCGGCACGTTGTGCAGGATGGGCTCCTCGCCGGTGAAGAACTTCACGATCTCCGGCATGTAGCTGTAGACCGCCTTGTCGTCGGCAATGCCGGTGCCGACGGCGTTGGCGAGCGTCACCGTCCCGCGCTCGTAGGCGTTCATGATGCCGGGGACGCCGAGCATCGAATCGGGCCGGAAGACCAGCGGGTCGAGGAAGTCGTCGTCCAGGCGCCGGTAGATCACGTCGACCCGGCGCGGGCCTTCCGTGGTCCGCATGTAGACCACGTCGTCCTTGGTGAAGAGATCCCCGGCCTCGACCAGCTCGACCCCGAGCTTGTCGGCCAGGAACGAGTGCTCGTAGAAGGCCGAGTTGTAGCGCCCCGGCGTCAAGAGCACGACCGTGGGGTCTCGGGTGGCTGTGGTGGGCGCGAGGCTGCGCAGGGTCGCCAGCAGCGCGTCCGGATAGTTCTCCACCGGCGCGACCCGATGGCGGGAGAACAGGTCCGGGAACAGGCGCAGCATCACCTCCCGGTTCTCCAGCATGTAGGAGACGCCGGACGGGATGCGGGCGTTGTCCTCCAGCACGAAGAAGTCGTTCTCGCCGGTGCGGACGATGTCGATCCCGGCAACGTGCACGTAGAGGTCGTGAGGCACCCGGAAGCTGCGCATCTCCATGCGGTAATGGGCGTTCCTGTAGACGAGGTCGGCCGGGATGATGCCCGCCTTGATGCACTCCTGCGCGCCGTAGATGTCCTTGAGGAACATGTTGATGGCCGTGACGCGCTGCTTCAGGCCCCGCTCCAGGAAGCCCCACTCCGGCTTGGTGAGCACGCGCGGGATGATGTCGAAGGGAATCAGCCGCTCGGTGGACTCGTTGTCGCCGTAGACCGCGAAGGTGATGCCGATGCGCCGGAACAGCAGCTCGGCTTGGCTGCGGCGGGTGTTGAAGTGGTCGGTCGGGGTGGTGTCGAGCCAGGTCTTGAGCTGTCCGTAGGCTTCGCGGATGTCGGCCGCGCTCGCCGTGGCGCCCCCGGTTCCGGTCATCTCGTCGAACGCCACGCCTGCCATTCGGTGCCCTCCCGGTACGCGACGCTAGAGGCAAGAGGCGCGCCACGCAAAGGGATTACGGCCCTCGCGCCCTCTCGTTCCGGCGCGCGCCTCAGATCAGCTTCAGGCCCTTGAGGCTGGCGTGGCCGTTGCGCCCGAGGATGACGTGATCGTGCACCGCGATCCTCAGCGGATCGAGCACGGCGACCACCGCGCGGGTCATCGTCACGTCGGCGGCCGACGGCGCCGGATCGCCGGACGGGTGGTTGTGGGCCAGGATGATCGCGGTCGCCGACAGTTCGAGGGATCGCCGCGCCACCTCGCGGGGATAGACCGGCGTGTGATCGACGGTGCCGCGGCCCTGGACCTCGTCGGCGATGAGGTGGTTGCGCCTGTCCAGGAACAGGATGCGGAATTCCTCGCGCGCGGAGAACGCCATGGTGGCGCGCAGGTATTCGAGCACGGCGCTCCAGGACGAGAGCAGTTCGCGCTGCGCGATGGCGCCCCGAGCCAAGCGGCGGCCTGCGGCCTCCATCAGCTTCAGGTCGGCGACGACGCCCGCGCTCACGCCCTCGACCTCGGCCAGCCGCGCCGGCTCGGCGCTGAGCACCTCGGCGAAGCTCCCGAAGCGGCGGATCAGGGCCTTGGCCAAGGGCTTCACGTCCCGGCGCGGAATCGCGCGGAACAGGGCGAGTTCGAGCAGTTCGTAGTCGGGCAGCGCGTCGGCGCCGTGCTTGGCGAAGCGCTCGCGCAGGCGGTCGCGGTGGCCGAGATAATGCGGCGCTTCGGGTGCGGCGGTCGACGGGGTGCCGCCCCGTTCGCCGAACAGGCCGCCCGCCTCACGGTCGTCCGACGCGGACGCCACCGCCTCAACCGCCCGGGTTGACGGGCTGGTGCAGCCCCGCGGGCGAGACCGTGAAGATCTCCACGCCGGTCTCGGTCACCGCGACGGTGTGCTCGAACTGCGCCGAGAGCGAGCGGTCCCGCGTCACGGCGGTCCAGCCGTCGGAGAGCACCTTCACCGCGGGGCGCCCGAGGTTGATCATCGGCTCGATGGTGAAGAACTGACCCGGCTTGAGGGGCACGTCGTAGCTCGCCTCGACGTAGTGCAGGATGGTCGGCGCGTCGTGGTAGCTGCGCCCGAGCCCGTGTCCGCAGAAATCGCGCACCACCGAGCAGCGCTCGGCCTCGGCGAAGTCCTGGATCGCCCGACCGATGTCGTTGGTCGTGCCCCCGGGCCGCACCGCCGCGACGCCCCGCATCAGCGCCTCGTAGGTGATCTCGCACAGCCGCGCGGCCCGGCGCGGCACCTCGCCGACGAAGGCCATGCGGCTCGAATCGCCGTGCCAGCCGTCGAGGATCAGGCAGATGTCGAGGTTGACGATGTCGCCCTCGCGCATCGGCTTGTCGTTGGGAATGCCGTGGCAGACCACGTGGTTGATCGAGGTGCAGATCGATTTCGGGTAGCCGCGGTAGAGCAGCGAGGCCGGGTAGGCGCCGTTGTCCATGGCGAACTCGTAGGCGAGCCGGTCGAGGGCCTCGGTCGTCACGCCGGGCTGGGTCGCCTCCATCAGGAGGTCGAGGCCTTCCGCCGTCAGCCGGCCGGCGCGCCGCATCCCCTCGAAGCCCTCCGGACCGTGGATCGGCGGCTGAGGCGCGCGGCGCGCGGCCTGCGCGCCCGCTTGGTCTTGCTGGTTCATCGAAGGACTTGTCCGCGGGTCGGCGTCGGTTCGCAAGAATCTTGATCGCGAGGCCCTTATCTACGGTGCGGGTGTCGGCGCGCCAACCCGCTCCCTCCGCGACGCGCCGGCCTCGACCGGCGCGTCGCGGAGGGAGCCGCAGGGCGTACGCGCGAGAAGGCATGCGCGGGAGACGGCTTGCGCGCGGGAAAGGCCCGGCGGCATAAGCGGACCTTGAGCGATCCGCCGGGCGGGTCCGGCAGCACGGGGCCGAGGGATGTCTGACAGGGCGGTAGCGCACTTCCACAACGATCCCGGTGTCGCGGTCATCCACGTCGGATCGCGGGAGTTCATGTGCATCGGCGCGCTGCCGCCCTTCGATCATCCGCACGTCTACCGCGACATGGGCGCCGACGACGAGATCATCTGCCAGTACTGTTCGACGCTCTATCGCTTCCGGCCCGACCTGAAGCCCGGGCAGGCCGATCCGGCGGCGTGCGTCTGGCACGACCTCGCCGCGGCGGCAGCCGAATAGGGCGGTGCGGCCGCAGGCGCCCCTCGACGTCGCCGTGGTCGGGGCCGGGATCGGCGGCTTGACGGCGGCGCTGGCGCTCAACGCGGCCGGCCACGCCGTGACGATCGTCGAGCGGCGCACCGGGTTCAGCGCGGTCGGGGCCGGGCTGCAGCTCTCGCCGAACGCGAGCCGGGTGCTGGCCGGCCTCGGCCTCTCGGCGGCCCTGCAGCGCGCCGCCTCCGAGCCGCCCGGCGTCACGGTCCGCGCCCTCGACACCGGGCGCGAGATCGGCGCGGTCGCCCTCGGAGCCCGCGCCAGGGAGCGCTACGGCGCGCCCTACTACGTCATCCACCGCGCCGACCTCCAGACGCTGCTGCTCGACGCGGTTCGCGCCCGGTCCGGCATCCGCCTGATGGTCGGGCGCGCCGTCATCGGCCTCACCGAGACGAGCGAGGCGGTCACCCTCGCCCTGGAGCGCGGCGACGGCACCCGCAGCGACCCGCTGGCGGCCGGCCTCGTCGTCGGGGCGGACGGCCTGCGCTCGCGCCTCCGCGGCCACCTCGACGAGCGCCCGCTGTCGACCGCGGGCATGGCGGCGTGGCGGGCGATCGTTCCTCGCGACGCGGTCCCGAAGGCGCTCGCCGGCGCGGCGACCGGCCTCTGGCTCGGGCGCGGGCGCCACGTGGTGCATTATCCGCTCCATGGGGGGCGCGACCTCAACGTGGTCGCGATCGTGCCGGAGCGGCAGGGCGACGAGGATTGGGGGCGGCTGGGCGAACCCGCCGTGCTCCGCGCCCATTTCCGCGACTGCGCGCCGACGCTCGCCGAGCTGCTCGGCGCGCCGGATTCGTGGCTGGTCTGGTCCCTCGCCGAGCGGCCGGCGGCGCGTCCCGTCGCCCGGGGCCGCATCGCGCTGATCGGCGACGCCGCCCACCCGGTGCTCCCGTTCCTCGCCCAGGGCGCGGCGCTCGCGATCGAGGATTGCGCGGTGCTGACACGCTGTCTTGCCGGGCGATCGGTACCGGCGGCGCTCGCGGCCTACGCCAAGCTCCGCACCTCTCGGGTCCGCCGCGTGCAGCGCGCGGCGCGCGCCAACGGCCGCACCTACCACGCGGGCGGCCTCACCGCCTTGTGCCGCAACGCGGTGATGCGGCGGCTGGGCCCGGACGGGATGCGTGAGCGCTACGCGTGGCTCTACGGCTGGACCCCGGCTCCCGGCGCTTGATCTCAGACAGCCGCGCCGCTACCCCTTCGGCCCGCGCGGACGTGGCGGAACCGGTAGACGCACGAGACTTAAAATCTTGCGGCCGCGAGGCCGTGCGGGTTCGAGTCCCGCCGTCCGCACCAAGCGTTTGCCACGCTCCAAGGGCATTGATAGTCAACAGTTTGATGATCCGACCCGTCTCGTCGATCGCGCAGATCGCGGTCTCTTCCAGGGGAACGTCGAGTCCGGCAAAGTACGTCGTGGCTGCTCCTTCCTGATGCTGTGGCGATCCGACGTCGATCACGATCTCACATCCCGCCAGGAGCAGCCGCCCTCAACGGGTCCGCGGTGTGACCCCAATCACCCCATCTGTTCGCGTCGATCTGGTCGCCAGAACATCCGCCCGAACAGAGGATTCCGACTTTTCCGTCCGATACCGTCCCGGCTCCATCGGCAGCGTCGCAGAGGTGTCCGCTCAAACGGCGGACGATCAGGCGGACCTTCCGCCGACGCCCGCGCCCGTTCCTGCCCGCACCTCATCCCACGAGACGCAGGGCCGTGCCGTAGATGTCCGTCAGGAGGCAGGTCTGATGGTCGACGACGTTCGTGTCGGCAAGCTCCAGGTTGAAGAAGCTGCGCAGCTCGCCCTCGGGAAAGAGCGGCCCGGCATGCCACGCGCCGCAATGGAGCATCACGGCGACGTCGCCGGGGATGCGGAAGGCGCGGATGTCGGCGAGCGCCGGTTCGGCCGCCGCATCCTCCACGGCCTTGGGCGGCGCTACCGCCACCACCCACGGCTCGCCGCCGACGGAGGCCAGCGCCTGCGTGACTAGGCGGTGGCGGGTGATCCCGCCGATCGTCAGGCCGCGGCCGGGAATCCGCATGATGTAGAAGCGCGGCGTGCCCTGACTCAGCACGAGCTGCGCGTCCCCGGGGCCGAAGGGCGCACCGTCCTCGCCCGCCGCGATGACCGTGCCGAAGGGCGCGAAGGCCTCCGCTGTCAGGGGCTCGATGGGCAGGTCGCGGACCTGCGTCCCGGCGGCAGAGGTCGTGGCAGAGGTCTCGGTCATGATGAAGTCTCCTCGATCAGTGGCGCGGCGCGCGGCCGTGCGTGTCCTCGAAATCGTCCGGGATCGACAGGTCGGGCTCGCAGTACGCCCGGAGCTCGGGCAGGATGCCGTCCGCCTGCGCCAGGAACAGCGTCCGCGTCAGGCCGCGCACGAGGCGCGGCAGCGCGTGCCGGTGCCCGGCGATCGACGTCGCATGCGGCCCGTGGCTGACCGTGCTCGCGCTGCTGAAGGCGTGGACCCGGCCCACCCACGCGTCGGCGCCGGGATCGCGCGGCAGGAATTCGAAGGCCGGCCCGAGATAGGGCAACTGCGCCAGCCGCGCATCCGCCTCGCCGGGGGGCGGCGCGTAGCGGTCCCCCCAGCGGGCGACGCGCGCGTGCAGGCTGTGCAGTTCGGGACGCGCCGCCAGGTCGACGGCCTGGCCGGTCGCGGCGATGACGTGATCGAAGCGCAGCGTCGCGTCCGGGATCTCGACACGGATCACGTCGCCCTCCATCCCGACGGCGAGCCAGGGGGCGGCGGCGTGCAGGCGGAAGCCCGGCATCGCGGTCGCGCGCTCGAAGCTGTGCCGGGCGGGCGGCTGGTCGACGGCCCGGAAGTGCCGCGCGATCTGCCAGCGCAAGCTGTCGGGAAGCGACGGGTAGTGGGTCATCATCCCGGCCGTCTCGATGGCGCGGTGCGGGTTGACGCGCGGCAGCCGGGCCCGCCGGAAGCAGAGGTCCACCGAGGCCGCCCCGGCTTCGAGGGCGGCCACGCCCGCGTCGAAGGCGGACGCCCCGTGGCCGAGGATGCCCACCCGCCGGCCGGCGAGGCGGGCGAGGTCGATCGGCCCGTTCGCGTGGTCGTAGCGCGAGGCCGGGAGCCCATCGGCGACGACGTCCGGGACCCGCCAGCCGCCGGCGCCGTCGCTGCCGGTGGCCAGCACGACGAGGCGGGCGTAGCGCGTCCGCAGGCCGGCGCCGGAGCGGCAGGTCACGGCCAGGAGCGCGCCGGCCGGCCGGATGTCCTCGACCCGCGTCCCGTTCTCGACGGAGAGGTCCCAGACCGCGCGGTACCAGGCGAGGTAGGCCGCCCAGTCGGTGCGCGGCACCCGCTGGACCGCCTCCCAGGCCGCGCAGCCGTGGCGGGCCTCGAACCAGCGGCGCAGGCCGAGGTTGGGCAGGCCGAACTCCGACCCGACCGTGATCTTGGGCGAGCGCAGTTCGTGCATCCGGGCGAAGCTGAGCCACGGCCCCTCCAGGCCCGGCGGCGCCGCGTCGACGAGATGGGTCCGCACGACGCCCTCCCGCTTCAGGGCGGCGGCCGTCAGCAGGCCCGACTGGCCGGCGCCGACGATGAGCACGTCGAGGGCGGTCCCGCCGTCGGGACCCGCGGCGGGCGCCACCCACGGCCTGTCCGGATAGGCGAGCAGGGCGATCTCCTCGCGCACGGTCTGCGTCAGCCGGTCGAGGGCCGAAGGGGCGGTCGAGGAGGCGATCGAAGGGCGGGGGTCGCGGGCGGGCCGGACGGTGCTCATGCCGCCTCCGGTGTCCGGCCGGCCGGCGTGGCCGCCCGCCGCAGGTTGCGCCGCCGCCACGTCTCGGTGACGACCACGAGCATCAGGGTGAGGGCGAGCACCACGACCTGCACGGCGTTGAGGTCGGGGGTGAGTTCGCGGCGGAACTGCGAGGCGACGATGAGCGAGAGCGGCTGGACGCGGCCCGACAGGAACTGGGTGATGGTGAGTTCGGCCAGCGACAGGACGACGCCGACCGAGTAGGCCGCGCCGAGGACGCCCTTCAACTGCGGCAGCAGCACGAGGCGGAAGCTCTGCCAGGGGCTCGCGCCGAGGTCGCGCGCCGCCTCGTCGAGGCGCGGGTCGATCCGCATCAGCACCGCGGCGATCATCGCCGTGGTGAAGGGCAGGATGACCAGGGTCTCGGCGGCGGCGAGCGCGAGGTAGCCGCGCGGCAGCCCGACGCGGCTCATCAGGATGGCCTGCGCGACCGACAGCACGGTCTTGGGCACGAGGAAGGGGACGAGCAGCATCGCGATGAACAGGCGCCGGCCGCGGAACGCCCGCCCCGTCGCCGCCAGCGCCGCGACGAGGCCGAGGCCGGCGCTCGCGACGCCCACGGGCTGCGCGATGAGGAGGCTCGTCACGAAGCCCTCCTGGAAGAGCGTGTTGCGGCCGAGCACGCCGAACCAGTGCAGGGTGAGTCCCTTGAGGGGAAACACCATCAGCGCCGAATCGTTGAACGCGAACAGCGCCAGGACCGCCACCGGCAGATAGAGGAACGCGCATCCGGCGGCGAGGAGGAGGCCCTGCGCGCGGCTCATGCGCGTCGGCCCGGGCGAGCGGCGCCCCCGAGCGCCAGGACGGCCGCCGTCAGCAGGGCGGCGGACAGGAGCAGGGCGGCCAGCAGGGCGATGGCGATGACGCAGGCGAGCGGCCAATCGAAGGCCGTGCCGAACAGGTTGTCGATCATCGCCATAGCCGTGGCGCCGGAGGTCCCGCCGAGCAGGCTCGGGGTGGTGAGGTCGCCGGCGGCCAGGGCGAACACGGCGACGGCGCCGGCCGCCAGGCCCGGCGTCGTGAGCGGCAGCGTCACCCGCGCGAAGGCCTGGAGCGGGCGGGCGCCGAGGTCGCGCGCCGCCTCGATGAGGCGCCGGTCGACCCGCTCCGCCGACACCCAGATCGCCAGGACCATGAACGGCAGGGTGTTGTAGAGCAGCACGAGATGCGTCGCGAAGGGCGTGAACAGCAGCGCCTGCACCGGCCGGTCGACGAGGCCCAGGCCGAGGAGCACGGCGTTCACCAGCCCCTCGGTCCCCAGCATCACCCGCCACGCGTACACGCGCACGATCTCTCCGGTGTAGAGCGGCGTGAGCAGCACGATCAGGGCGATGCCCTTCCAGGAGGCCGGCAACCGCGCGACGGCCAGCGCCAGCGGGTAGCCGAGGAGCGCGGAAAGGCCGGCCGTCGACACCCCGTAGGTCACGGCCTTGCCGATCAGGAAGCCGTAGGCCGGGTTGCGCAGGAACTCGCCCCAGGCCCGGCCGGACAGCGCCGGCACCATCTGAAACGCGTCCTCGTCGACCTCGAACCCGCTGAAGACGACGAGCAGGAGCACCGGCAGGATGCAGCCGAGGCCGAGGAACGCGGCGACCGGCCACGCGAGGTGGCGGCGTCCGAGGTGCCGGAGCAGGCTCATGCGGCGTGCGTCACGAAGGAGCGGGCCTCGTCGAGGACGAGGCCGACCGTGTCCCCCGGCGCGGGGGCCTCGGCGAGGCTGAAGCGGAGGGGCACGCCCTGCGCCGTGGCCTCCACGGCGTAGCGATCGCCGCGGTAGGCCGCGTGGGTGACGCGCGCGTGGACCGCGGGCTCGCCCGGCGCGCGCGCGAGGTGCTCGGGACGGACCACGAGGACCGCGTCCGCGCCCGGCGCCAGCCCCGCGGCGGCAGGCGCGGTGACGGGGCCGAAGGGCGTGTCGACGTCGGCGCGCCCGCCCGACGCCGCGCGGACCCGCACCGGGATCAGGCTCGCCCCGCCGATGAAGTCGGCCGCGAAGGCGTTGGCCGGGCGTGCGTAGATCTCCTGCGGCGCAGCGCATTGCACGATGCGGCCCTCGTTCATCAGGACGATCAGGTCCGAGAGCGCAAACGCCTCCTCCTGGTCGTGCGTCACGTAGACGAAGGCGATCTGCAGGCGCCGCTGGAGGTCCTTCAGCTCGGTCTGGAGGTGGAGCCGCATCTTCCGGTCGAGGGCGGAGAGCGGCTCGTCGAGGAGGAGGAGCTGCGGCTCGGCGATGATCGCGCGCGCCACGGCGACGCGCTGCTGCTGGCCGCCGGAGAGTTCGTGCGGGTAGCGGTGGCCGAGGTCGCCGAGCCGCACGTCGACGAGGGTCCGCGCAACCCGCCGGGCGACGTCGCCGCCGCGCTGGCGCAGGCGCAGGCTGAACGCGACGTTGTCGGCGACCGTCAGGTGGGGGAACAGGGCGTAGCTCTGGAACACGGTGTTGACCGGGCGCCGCTCGGGCGGCACGCCGGCCAGCGAGCGGCCGCCGAGCACGAGGCTGCCCGCATCCGGCACCTCGAACCCCCCGATCATGCGCAGGATCGTGGTCTTGCCGCAGCCCGAGGGCCCGAGCAGCGTGGTGAAGGCGCGCTCGGGCAGGTCGAGGTCGCAGCCGGCGACCGCCGTGGTGGCGCCGTAGCGCTTCACCAATCCGCGCGCCGCGAGCAGCGGCGGCGGCCCCGCCCCGGCGTCGTCCCGCGTGAGCGCCGCGGCGGCGATCAACTCGCCTTGACCTCGTTCCACGCCTTGAGCCAGTCGGCGTAGTTCGGCGGGGCGACGGGCCAGAGGAAGTCCTTCATGATCCCCATGTCGTTCACGAAGATCGAGGCCTGCTCGGCGGGGGTGAGCTGGTCGCGGATCACCGGGGTGGTCGTGGCGTAGTTCCCGCCCCTGGCCACAGCCAGCCCGTAATCGGGGCCGAGGAGGTAGTCGGCAAACGCGAGGCCGATCTCGGCCCGCTCGTCGGAGATGCCGGCCGGCATGGCGAAGCAGTCGCACCAGCCCATGATGCCGGCCGCGGGCTTGGCCATGCCCATCTTCATCGTGTCCTTGAGCACGTCGTAGGGCACGCGCCACGAGAACGCGCAGGTGACCTCGCCGGTGGCGAACAGGTTGGTGAGGTCGCCGATCGACTGCCAGTAGGTCCGCAGCAGGGGCTTCTGCGCGACCAGGGCCTTCTTGGCCTCCGCCAGCTCGGGCCCCGACATCGCGAACACCTTGGCGCGGTCGATGCCGATGTGCAGGCCGGCGATGGCGATCGCCTCCAGCGCGTAGTCGCGCATGGCGAGCTGGCCCTTGTACTTCGGGTCGAAGAGGGTGGCGTAATCCGGCTCCTTCTCGTGGCGGTCGGCGCGGTAGACGATCGGGTTGAGGCCCCACAGGTAGGGGATCAGGTAGGTCCGGCCGTCGGCCCCCTTGATGCGGTCCTGACCCTGGAAGGCGTCGTACATCCGGGCGGCGTTGGGCACCCGCGCGAGGTCGAGCGCCTTCAGGACGCCGCCCCTGACGTAGCGCGAGGCGCCGTTGAGCGAGGGGTTCAGGAAGTCCCAGTCGAGGCCCGCGCCGGATTTCAGGGCGGCGAACTGGGCGTCCTCGCTCGTCAGGAACGAGCGGCGCACCTTCACGCCCGTCCGGCTCTCGAACGCGCCGGTGTACTCGGCCTTGCCGTTGCTCTCCCAGGTCGCCCAGATCACGTCGGCGACCTTGGCCCGGGCGGCCCCCGCCCGTCCCAGGATCAGCGGCGACGCGGCCAGCGTCGAGAGCACATGCCTGCGGGTCAGAGTGGTCACTGTGTCATCCCAACATCGAGATCGTCCAGGCGCCCACGCTCGCACCGTTCGGCGCGGGCGCCTATGGGCCCGGCCCTATGGCCGCCATTGGCGCGGCCTTAAGGGCGCCGGTCCGCGTCCGGCGTCTGGCACGGAAGATGCCCCGTCCCGGCGCGTCGGGACCCGGCCCGGCCAGAGGAAGGACGGCGCGCATGTCCGGCGGCACGAACGGCGCGCTGGACGTGCGCCTGATGCGCACCCTCGTCATCCTGCTGACCGAGTGCAGCGTGTCGCGCACGGCCGAGATCCTCGGCCAGAGCCAGCCCGCGGTCAGCCTCACGCTGAAGCGCCTGCGCAGCCTGATCGACGATCCGCTGCTGGTGCGGACGGGCAGCCTGCTGGTGCCGACGGAGCGCGGCATCGCCCTCAAGGAGACCGTCCGGCGCCTCCTCGACGAGATGGACGCGACCCTGTCGCCGAGCCCGCGCTTCGACCCCGCCGTGAGCAGCCGCTGCTTCCGGATCGTGGCGGCGAACTGCCTCGGGGCGATCCTGATCCCGCGCATCATCCGGGAGATCGGCCGCCACGCGCCGGCGGCCACCGTCGACCTCTGCCCGATGCCGCGCATCGAGGATTTCGCGGCGCTGCTGGCCCGCGGCGAGGTCGACCTCGTCATCGGGAACTGGCCGCGCCCGCCGGGCGACCTGCGGATCGCGCCGCTGCTGTCGACCGACATCGTCTGCATGGTCGGCCCCCGCCACCCCCTGGCGCAGCACGGCACGCCCCTGTCCCTCGACCTCTACCTGCGGCAGCGCCACATCTCGCCGACGCCGGCACAGTCGGCCGCCCTGAGCCCGATCGACGGGCGGCTGCTCGAACTCGGGCTCTCGCGGCGCATCGCGGCGACGACGCCCGAATACGCCCTGGTGCCGCCGATCATCATCGAATCGGACCTGATGTTCACCACGGGCCGGCCCTTCGCCGAGCACTACGCGCAGATGTTCCCCTTCGCGGTGCTCGACGCGCCCGAGGAACTGTGCGGCATGGACTTCTACATGCTCTGGCACGAGTGCAAGCACGTGTCCCCGTCGCACGCCTGGCTCCGGCGGGTCCTGCGCGGCGTCGCCGCCGACTGCCAACGGATCGACCGCCGGGCGGCCGGGCCGCGGGCGGTGCCGTCCCCGTATTTCGCCCTGCCGGCGGGCGGCCCGTCCCACGCCGGCGCCTGACGCCGTCGTTCGGCGCGATGCCGGCATCGCATCGCGAGCCCCCGCCGCTATGATGCGCGAGGCCGCCGCCCTGGAGGGGTCGACGCGCGTGCGGGGCCTGCTCCGGAGCGTCGAGCACGAAGGCGGCGTGGGCGGTTCACCACACCCGCGACGAGGAGATCCGATCCTGGAGATCCGATCCTTGGGCGTGATAGGCCCTATCATCCATCCGAAAGACGCGGCGGCCAACCGGCCCGTCCGCCGAAGTGCGCGCGTGGCTCGCCGGACGCCGGGCGCCGGATGCTTGCGCGCTCAGGCGTTCTTGATGACGAGCTTGAGGGAGCCGGCGATGAAGACGGAGACGAGCAGGATGGCCGCCATGCCGAGCATGCCGGCGTCGTAGGATCCCGTCGCGTCCTTGAGGTAGCCGACGAGGTAGGGGCCGACGAAGCCGCCGAAGGCGCCGACCGCGTTGATGAACGCCAGCCCCCCGGCGGCGGCTGCCCCCGTGAGGAAGCTCTGCGGGATCGTGTAGAACACGGTGCGCGCCGAGATCGTGCCGACCAGGGCCAGGGTCAGGCACACCAGGGCCGGGATCAGCGCGCTGAACAGCACGGACGCCGCCAAGCCCGCCGCGCCGAGGACGAGCGCCGCGACGAGGTTGTCGATCTTCCTGCCGGTGCGGTCGACGTGCTGCGCCCAGGCCATCATGCCGACCGTCGCGAACAGGTACGGGACCGCCGCGACCCAGCCGACCGCGATGTTCGACAGGCCGTGGCCCTTGAGGATCTGCGGCAGCCAGATGCCGATGCCGTAGGAGCCGATGGTGAAGGCGAAGGTGATGGTGGTCAGCAAGACCACGCGCACGTCCCGCATCGCCGCCCAGAGATCCTTCTTGGGCTTCTCGTACGTCTCGCAGGCGAGTTCGTTGATCAGGGCCGTGCGCTCGTCGTCGCCGAGCCACGTCGCGTCCTTGGGCGTGTCGGCCAGGAACCAGAGGCACGCCACGCCGAGGAGGCAGGCCGGCAGCCCTTCCATCAGGAACATCCACTGCCAGCCGCCGAGGCCGAGGAAGCCGTCCATGCTGAGCAGCGACGCCGAGATCGGGCTGCCGATCAGCGACGACAGCGGGGTCGACGCCATGAACAGCGCGAGCACGCGCGTGCGGTAGCGGGCCGGGAACCAGATCGAGATGTACCAGATCACGCCGGGGAAGAACCCGGCCTCGAACACGCCGAGCAGGAACCGGATGACGTAGAAGCTCAGCGGGCCGACCGCGAAGGCGGTCGCAGCCGCAGCGATGCCCCACGTGATCATGATGCGGGCGAGCCAGCGGCGCGCGCCGAACTTGTACATCATGACGTTGCTCGGCACTTCGAGCAGGCAGTAGCTGAAGAACAGGATGCCGGCGCCCCAGCCGAACTGCGACGCGGTCAGGCCGATGGCCTGATTCATCTGCAGGGCCGCAAAGCCCACGCTGGTGCGGTCGAGGTAGTTGAACAGGTAGGCGAGGCCCAGGATGGGCACCAAGCGCCGCGTGTTCTTGGCGACCGCGCTCTCGAGCAGGTTCCGGTGGATGTCCGGCTCGACGCCGGGCGCGGTCGCGACAGCGACACTCATCGAATCCTCCCCGTTTAATGTCTTGCTCTCGGACACAAGGTCCGATTGGTTCGTCGCCCGCGCGGTTGCCGGACGGGCAGGCGCGGGGACCGTTCAATGTCTGTCAGGAGGGGGCTACGGGGTCCAATCGCTAATGTTCAGCGAACGATAACCGGGAGGAATTGATGGACCTGAGGGACCTCGCGTTCTTCGAAGTCATCGCGGGTTGCGGGCATCTCGGGCGGGCAGCGGAACGGCTCGGGCGGACGCAGCCGGCGCTGACCAAGTGCATCCAGCGCCTGGAAGCGTCGATCGGGGCGGAGCTGTTCGACCGTTCCGGCCGCGGCCTGCTGCTGACCCAGGTCGGCGAGGTGCTGCTGACGCGGGCGCGGCTGATGCGGACGGCGATGGACGAGGCGATCCGCGAGGTCGGCGAGTTCGCCGCCGGCACCGCCGGCCACGTGCGGGTCGGCACCGGCGCGACGATGGCCGAGTTCCTCCTGCCCCATGTCTGCCGCCAGCTCATCGCCGCAGCCCCGGGCGTCACCGTGGACCTGCAGATCGGCATGAGCGGGGTCCTGCGGACCGCCCTGCGCGAGAGCCGCCTCGATCTCGTGATCGGACCCGTCCTGCCGAGCGACGCCGACGAGTTCGCCCACGAGGCGTTCGGCACCGACGAGGTCGTGGTCGTCGCCGCCAGGGGCCATCCGCTCTGCGGCCGGCCGCTCGACATCGGGGATCTGAGCGCCTGGAAGTGGGTCCTGCCCGCCCGGACGGTCGCGATGCGGCAATGGCTCGACACGGTGTTCCAGGCGCACGGGACCGCCGGTCCCCAGGTCCAGATCGAGACGAACTCGATCACCATGCTGCCGAGGCTGATCGGCGAGACCGAGCTCCTGAGCTTCACCTCGACCCGCAACCTCCCGCCGGAGCGCCTCGGCAGCTGGGTCGAACGCCTGGACATCGACGCGACGACGCTGCGGCGACCGCTCGGCTGCGTCCATCGCCGCGACAGCTACCTCTCGCCGGCCGCGTCGCGGGTGGTCGCGCTGCTGCGCGACCAGGGCTCGCTCCTGCTGACGCAAGGTAGCCTCGGCTCCGGCGTCGCGGCGCTGACCGCGGGGCACGCCGCTCAGGGCTGGGTCGGGACGGCGTAGACGCGCGCCGCGGTCCCGCCGAACAGCGCGGCGACCTCGTCGTCGCCGGCCTGCCGCGTGAGGCGCTTGAAGGCATTCCACAGGGTGCCGTAGCTGGTGGAGCCCTTGTCGACCGGGAAGTTGCTCTCGAACATGCAGCGGCCCGGGCCGAAGGCGTCGATGCAGGTCTCGATGTAGGGGCGCCACGCCCGCGCGAGATCCTCGGACGAGGGCGGTGCCGCGCCGGCCTCGAACCCGAATCCGTTGATCCGCATGCCGAGGCCGCCGAGCTTGACCACGACGTTGGCGCATTCCGCCAGCGTTCGGATCGCCCGCGACCAGTGCGCGAAGACCGCGTCGCGCCGCCCTGCGTAGGCGCCGGCGCCGAGGACGCCGCCGCAATGGTCGAGCACGATGGTGGTGGCCGGGAACGCGCGGGCGAGGTCGGTCAGCTCGGGAAGCTGCGGGTGGAACAGCCACGCGTCGTAGCTCAGGCCGAGCGGGGCGAGGCACGCGAAGCCGGCCCGGAACGCCGTATCCGCCAGGAGGCCGGGCTGCCCGGCGCTCAGCGGATTCATCAGGCTCGCGTCGGCATCCCAGGTGGTGAGGTGGCGGATGCCGCGGAAGCGGTCGCCGCCCGCGCGGACATGATCTTCCAGCACGTCCGCGACCGCCGCCCCGAGTCTCAGGTCGGCGTACCCGACGATGCCGGCGCAGATCCGGGCCGGGCCGTAGAGCCCGCTCGCCGCCATCGCCGCGACGCCGTTGGCGAACTCGGTCTCCCCGACCACCTTGCGCGAAGGCGGACCGTCGGCGCGGTACATGGTCTGCGCCTGCATGTAGACGCTGGCCCGGACCGCGTGGCCGCTCTCGCGGATGTCGGCCAGGTACGCCTCGAACAGGTAGCGCCAGCCCGGCCGGTCCCACAGGTGGTGGTGGGCGTCGATGATCGGCAACTCGGGCCTGAGCGGCTCCTCGCGCCGTAGGGCGAGCCAATCGGGCCGGACGGGCAGGTAGTTCGGCGCTTGGTGCCCGGTCACGCAAGCCCGCCCGCTGCTGCCGGTGCGGTCGCGTCGCCCGCGTAGTCGCGCTGGGCCGGTCCGGTGTAGGTGTAAGGGATGCCGCGCGGCATCGGCCCCTTGATGCGACCGCCCTGCTGCGTCTGCTCCCAGGCGTGGGCCAGGATGCCGACCGAGCGCGACAGGATGAACAGGCCGCGACCGAGCGGCGCCGCGAAGCCGAGTTCGGCGTAGATCACCGCCGTCGCCCCGTCGATGTTCATCGGGATGCCCCGGCCCTTGCGGCGCCTCAAGGAGGCCTCGACGCCGCGCCCGATGTCGGCGAAGCGGCCGCCGACCACGCCCGTCCGCCGGGCCTCGTCGACGAGGGCGAGCAGCCGCGGCGCGCGCGGGTCGACCGGGTGGAAGCGGTGCCCGAACCCGGAGACGATCCTGCCCCGCGCGGCGATGAACGCGTCGAGCCCGGCCTCGACCGCGGCGTCGAGGACTTGGCCCGCGTCCATGCGCCGGGCGATGTCGGCGTAGAGCTCCATGCACTGCTCGCCCGCGCCGCCGTGGATGTCGTCGAGGACGTTGATCGCCGAGGCCATCGCACCGTTCAGCGGCAGGCCGCAGGTGACGGACATGCGGCTGATCGCGATGGAGGGCGCCTGCGGGCCGTGGTCGACGGCCGAGACCAGCGCCGCCTCCAGGAGCGCGCTCTCGGCAGGCGTGGGCATGGCGCCGCGCAGCATCAGCCAGATCATCTGCGGGAAGCTGACCGCGCCGATCAGCTGCTCGACCGGGTAACCGGCGAAGCGGATGACGCCCGGCTTCATGTCGATGATGGCCGTCGACCACCACGCCTCGGCGGCGTCGAGGATGGCGGCAGGGTCCTTGTCGCTCATGGTCGGAGCTCCTTGCGTGTGGTCGTCGAGGGTGGGGATCAGCTGCTGGAGCTCTCGGCGTGCGCCCGCAGTTCGGGTAGCCCGGGCGACGGCCCGACCGTCGGCCGGTCGGTCGCGGTGACGGTGCCGTGCTCCTTGAGGCCGGCGATCCGTTCCGCCCCGTAGCCGAGCTCGGTAAGCCAGCGGTCGGTGTCCTGGCCGAGCTGCGGCGGGGGCGTCGGGGCCGGGTAATCCTCGTCGAGCAGGAAGCCGGGGCGGGTGACGCGCATCGGCTGATCCCCGGTCACCGTCGCGTCGAGGGTCTCCACGAAGCGCCGGCCGGTCACCTGCTCCTCCGCGAGGATCTCCGGCACCGTGAGGACGCTGCCGGCCGGCACGCCGTTGGCGTTGAGCAGGGCCTCCCACTCCCTGGCGGTGCGCGCCTGGAGGGCGTCGTTCAGCGCCGCCGACAGCGCGGCGCGGTGGACCTTGCGGGACTGCCGGTCGGCGAAGCGCGGGTCGGTCCTGAGGTCGGGGCGTCCGACTAGGCCGCACAAGGTTTCGTACTGCTTCTGCTCGTTGGCGGCGATGTTGAGCGGGCCGCCGCCGGTCTTGAACGTGCCGCTCGGGGCCGCGGTGACGTTCTCGTTGCCCATCGGCTGGGGCTCGACGTTGCCGTTGAGGTGGTTGGAGACCACCCAGCCCATCGCGGCAAGCGTCGCCTCCAGCAGGGACACGTCGATGCGGCGACCGCGGCCCGTGGCGCGCTGCTCGACGAGCGCCGAGGCGATGGCGAAGGCGGCGGTGATCCCGGCGATGGTGTCGGAGATCGGGAAGCCGGTGCGCAGCGGCGCCGTGGCGGCGTCGCCCGTGACGCTCATGACGCCGGACAGGCCCTGGACGATCTGGTCGTAGGCCGGGCGGCCGAGCCAGGGCCCGTCCTGCCCGAACCCGGAGATGGCACAGTAGACGAGGCGCGGGTTGGCCCGCGCGAGCACGTCGTAGCCGAGGCCGAGGCGCTCCATCACCTTCGGCCGGAAGTTCTCCAGCACGACGTCGGCCTTCTCGACGAGCCGCAGGAAGATCTCCTTGCCCTCGTCCGCCTTGAGGTCGATGGCGACGGACTGCTTGCCGGCGTTCACGGCCACGAAGGACAGGCCCATCAGGCGCTCGGCCATCTTCGGGTCGGCGCCGAGCCGGCGGGCGAGGTCGCCGCCCTTCGGGTTCTCGACCTTGATCACCTCGGCGCCCATGCGCGCGAGGTGGTAGCCGCAGAACGGGCCGGCCAGCACGTTCGACAGGTCGAGGACGCGGATGCCTTGCAGGGGAAGCGTCATGGGATGATCCTCGTTCGAAGGGTCGCACGGTCGACCCGGGCGCAGCTCAGTAGAGGCCGAGCCACCGCCAGTAGGTCGCGGCGCAGAGCGCGTAGACGAGGCAGGCCAGGGCGCAGATGGCGACGCCCACCTTCGGGAAGTCGCCGACCGTCAGGCGTCCGGTGCCGTAGACGATGATGCTGGGCAGGGTGTTGTAGAACATCAGCAGCGGATAGCCGCCGATGATCATGCCGGCGGGCAGCGCCAGGGCGACGGGACTGATGTTGGCCGTGTCCGCCATCGCCAGGATGATCGGCAGCAGGGCGGTCGCCATCGCGGTCGTGCCGACGAAGATCAGGTGCAGGTACTGCACGATCAGCATCACCACGACGACCACGACCAGGGTCGAGGCACCGGCGAGCCCGAGGCCGTGGAAGATGGCGTCGGCCAGCCATCCCGCGGCGCCGGTCTTGAGCAGGATGTCGCCCAGCGAGATGCCGCCGCCGGCCACCAGCAGGACCTGCCAGGACACGCCCTTGTTGGCGTCGGCCCAGCTCATCACCCCGAACTTCGGCAGGAACAGCAGGACGACGCCCGCGAGGCACACGACGGTGGTGTCGAACCCGGTCAGGCCCTGCGTCGCCCAGAGCAGCGTGACCATCCCGAACACCAGGAGCGTGCGCCACTCGGGCGACGACATGCCGCCGAGCTCGTCCAGGTTGGCGCGGATCGTCTCGTCGGTCTCGGCCTGCCGCGCGTCGACCTCGGGCGGGAAGACCCGCTGGATGAGGCCCCAGGTGGCGAAGGTCATCAGCAGCGCCGGCGGGAAGCCGTAGAGCAGCCACTCGGCGTAGCTGATCGTGTGGCCGCCGGCCTTGGCGACGAACTCGACGGTGACGGGGTTCGGCACCGTGGCGGTGAGGATGCCGGCGCCGATCGTGGCGTTGGTCATCGTGAGCGTCAGGAGCAGGTTGATCGCGAAGGGGGAGCGGCCCGCGGTCCCGTAGAGCGCCAGGATGCTCAGGCACTCCGGCAGCAGGATCGCGGTCCGGGCGGTCGACGACGGGACGAGGAAGGCCAGCGCGATGTTGACGAGGGTCACGCCCAGCGTGATCCGCGTCGGGGCGGAGCCGATGCGCAGGAGGATGCGGTAGGTGATGCGCTCGGCCAGCCGCGTCTTGACCATGGCGGTGGCCAGCACGAAGGCACCGACGATGAGGTAGGCGGAAGCGGCGGAGAACCCTTCGAGAGCGCCCTTGACCGTGGTGATCCCGGACAGCGTGGCGGCCGGAACGACGAGCAGGCTCGCGACCGCGAGCGGGATGGCTTCGGTCAGGTACAGGATGAAGATGCAGCCGAAGAGCGCCAGCGCCTTATGGCCGGGCAGGGACAGTCCGGCAGGGGTCGGCGCCAGCCAGATCGCGGCCGCGACCAGCACGGCCGCGCCGACGCCGACGAGCTTGATCGTCGCGTGATCGGGGTCGGGCGGCGCAGCGGCGACCACGGGCGGCGCATGGTGCGCGGTAACGGCCATCGTCCCCTCCCGTAACGTTTCCTGCCGTTCCCGTAAGGCGACGCGGGACGTTCCGGTCCTCGGGGACCTGTTCTGCCTCGTCATCGGCAGGGCGCGCGAGAAGCGAGCCCAAGCCGCCAGCATGCCGATCTGGTGCTGGTTGTGCTTGTTCCAGGCAAGCTGCAGGCGGTCCAATCGCTAATTTTCAGCGACCGATAAGTCTGAGGAATGAGGGAGCGTGCCGCGCGGCGAACTGCCATGGCGGCACGACTGCGCCGATCGGTGCAGTCGTGCGCGCTTCAGCCGAGCATTCCGGCGCTGGTTCGGGTCACGCCATTCGCACCAGCACGTCCTCCTTCCACAGCACGCGGTGGAGGACGGCCATTGTGACGTGGCCGAGCACGACCGCCAGAAGGACGAAACCCATCCCGTAGTGGAGGAGGTCGGCTGGAGCCATCATCCAGGCGATCTTGCTGCCACGCTCCGGCATGATCGGGATGCCGAAGGGGGAGAAGCCCTTGCCCGATCCGTACTGGCGCATCAGGGCCATGCCCGGCACGACGACCATCAGGACGTAGATCAAGGCATGGCCGGTCGCCGCAGCGCGACCCAGGCGGCCCGGATGCGGCGGTCGTCGTCTCAGATTGGCCAGACCCCAGGCCCCACGCAGCAGCACGAGGACGAAGAGGGTGAAGCCCATGGTGAAATGGGTCCCGCCGACGAAGCGCGTGAGCGCCGTGTCACCGATGCCGACGTAGAGAAGCGCCCCCGCAAAATGCCAAGCGAAGAGCGCGGCCATCAGCCAGTGGAAGCCACGGCTGATGCGGCCGTAACGCTGCGACGTATCGAGCCAGTTGGCCATCGGCATTCCTCACGACCTGTGCGTTGTCCCGAACGGCGATGACCTTAACGCCATTCGAGGCCCGACGCAGGATTGCCTCGACAGGATCGGGATCGAGGCGAGGGAACCTCTTACACCATGCGGACGGGCGACCGGGCACGCGCTTGCCCTGACGGAGGCCCAACGCTTCCTGCTGCCGGGCGTGTCGTCGGACACCGGTCTCGAGGCCGACCTGATCCGCACGTCATCACCCCGACTCGAAATCGGTACCGGGTCCCTGCGCTGGTTCACACGCCGTCGGCGATCGGCCCCATCGGTCCTAGGCGGCCTTCGGCAGGGAGGTCATGTCGATGACGAAGCGGTACTTCACGTCGCTCTTAAGCATCCGGGCATAGGCGGTCTCGATCTCGCTGATCGGGATCATCTCGATGTCCGAGGTGATGCCGTGCTCGGCGCAGAACTCGAGCATCTCCTGCGTCTCCGCGATCCCGCCGATCAGCGAGCCCGCGAAGTTGCGCCGCCGCCAGATGACGCTGAACACCTGCACGTCGAGGGGCTTCTCCGGGGCGCCGACCTGCACCAGCGTGCCGTCGCGCTTCAGCAGAGCGAGATAGGCGTTGATGTCGTGGCTCGCCGCGACCGTGTCGAGGATGAAGTCGAAGCTCTCGCCTTGCGCGGCCATGGCGTCGGCGTCCTTCGAGATCACCACGGCATCGGCGCCGAGGCGCTTGGCATCCGCTTCCTTGCCCGGCGAGGTGGTGAACAGGGTCACCTTCGCACCCATGGCGTGGGCGAGCTTGAGGCCCATGTGCCCGAGACCGCCCAAGCCCACGATGCCGACCTTCGAGCCGGGACCGACCTTCCAGTGGCGCAGCGGCGAATAGGTGGTGATGCCGGCACACAGCAGCGGGGCGACGCCGGCGAGGTCGAGGTTCTCCGGGATGCGCAGGACGAAGTGGCTGTCGACCACGATGTGGCTCGAATAGCCGCCGAAGGTGTGGCCGCCGGTCTGCGCCTCGGGGCCGTTGTAGGTCGCGGTGAAGCCCGGCTCGCAGTACTGCTCCAGACCTTCCTTGCAGCTCGCGCATTCCCGACAGGAATCGACCATGCAGCCGACGCCGGCCAGATCCCCCGGCTTGAAGGTCGAGACCTCAGGCCCGACGCGGGTAACGCGCCCGACGATCTCGTGGCCGGGGACGCAGGGATAGAGGGTGTTCTGCCACTCGTTGCGGGCTTGGTGCAGATCCGAGTGGCACACGCCGCAATAGACGATCTCGATCTCGATGTCGGACGGGCCGGGATCGCGGCGCTGGAAGCTGAACGGTGCGAGCGGCGCCTCGGGGCTCGATGATGCGTAGCCGGTGCAGGTGAACATGCGGGCTCGTCTCCGGAGGGGGCCGGCGATCGCCGATCCTGATGCGGATCGCTATATATCGCACGGCATATCGGAGGCTAGCACTACCTCGCGCACATGGGCTGGGAGGGCCATCAGGCCCTGCTGGCCGCCCATGACGACAAGGACCACGCCCACGTCCATGTCATGCTCAATGCCGTGCACCCCGAGACCGGATGGTCGAGCGGCTGTTCGACGGTTTTCTCAATGGCGGGCCAACCCGGCCCACACCGGCCAACGACCGCGGCTCACGGCCCGACTCGGCGCCCAATCCCTTCGCCGGTGTTGCCGACGAGGCCCGCCGCAGCGCGGAGCGCGCGCAGGAGGACACCGCCCGGGATGACTGGTGGGACGAGCGCCGGGCCAGGGCCCGGGACTGAGGAGGGACCCGCGCCGATGGGCACGCCCGGATCCCGCCGCTATCCACGCCCTGCCACACGCCGCCTGATGGTGTCGGGAGCGGTCCGGCTGGCTGCCGCCCGAAGCCGCGAGGCCGAGATCCTGCAGCGATTCGCCTTGCGGCTGGCGATGCTCGACTGCACCCTGCCGCCGGCGCAGTTGCATGCCGCCCGTGAGGCGCTGCTGTTGGAGCAGGCCCATGCCCTGGCGGCGGTCCGCGCCCTCGCGCGTGCCGAGCGGCAGGCTGCGGCAGCTGTCACGATTCGGCGGCGCGGCGTTTCGGGTTATCCGACCGCCACAAGGTTCTCGGTGCCTCGCCCTCGGCGCCCCTGGCCAAGGCGATGGCGGCGTCGCCGGCTGCGACTGATGCCGTCCCCCCAACCTGGAGGCTGACATGGCGCTCGAACGTCGACCCATCCCGTTGCAGATCGGCTATCTGCTGCTGGCCTTCAGCGGCTTCGTAATCGCCTGCAGCCTGCTGGCACGCTGGCTTCCTTGAGACACGATCAGCCGTCGACAGGCAGGACGGTGTTTGGAGATTAACATAGCCTGCTATTCACGCAGATGTTTGGATCGCGCCCAACTAAGCCGTTCGGCGCGTGCAGCTTTTTGCTCCAAAGCGGAAGTCGCTTCGGTAGGTCATTTCGGCAGCAGGAGGCGAGAACTTTAAGAAAGTCGTTCGAGGTCAGGAACGGGAGTCGATGTCGTTCAGCCTTCCATGACGATGGGCCCATCGGGTACCAATACCCCCCGGCGGCGCCAGCGCATGTAAAGCTGGCCGACGACGAGGAGGGCACAGACGGCGAGAAAGGCGGCGCTGATCGGTCGCTCGACGAACACCGTCAAGTCGCCCTGCGACAGCAGCATGGCGCGCCGGAAGTTCTCCTCGAAGCGCGGCCCGAGCACGAAGCCCAGCAGGATCGGCGCCGGGTGGAAGCCAAGGATCAGCAGCAGGTAACCGAAGAGCCCGATCACCAGCGTCTCACCGACCTGGAACAAGCTGCTGCTCGTCGAGTAAACGCCGATGCACACGAAGAACATCGCGCTGGGGTAGAGGTAGCGGTAGGGGATCGTTAGCAGTCGGACCCACAGGCCGATCAGAGGAACGTTCAGCACCATCAGCAGGATGTTGCCGACCCAGAAGCTCGCGATCAGACCCCAGAAGATGTCCGGGTGCTGCGAGATCAGGAGCGGCCCCGGCGTGATCCCCTGGATGGTGAGCGCCGCGAGGAGAAGCGCCATCACCGCGTCGCCCGGGATGCCGAGGCTCATGGTCGGGATGAAGTCGCCCTGCACCGAGGAGTGGGTCGCGGTCTCGGGCGCGGCCACGCCTTCGATCGCGCCGCGACCGAAGCGTTCGGGCGTGCGTGAGAGTTTCTTCTCCGCGGCGTAGGCGACGAAGGAGGCGATCGTCGGCCCGGTGCCTGGGATGAGCGAGCACAGACTGCCGATCAGCGTGCCGCGCAGGATCGGCAGGACGGAGCGCTTCAGATCCTCCCCGCTCGGTCGCATGTCGCGCAGGCGCACGCTCGTGCCGCCGCCCTTCAGCGGCTCGACCTTGTTCACGCTCTTCAGGAACTCGGCGATGCCGAACAGCCCGAGTGCCAGAGCGACGATCTCGACACCATCGGCGAGTTCGGGCAGGCCGAAGGTGAAGCGCTCGTAGCCGGAGGTCACGTCGGTGCCGAAGATGCCGAGCAGGAGTCCGAGCGTCGTCATGGCGATGCCCTTCAGCGCGGAGCCGCGGGCCAGCGTTGAGCCGGCAAGCAGGCCCAGCAGCATCAACGAGCACACGTCCGCGGGCCCGAATTTCAGCGCAGCCTTCACGAGAAGGGGTGCGAAGAAGATCATCATCACGATGCCGAACGAGGCTCCGAAGAAGCCGCCCATCATCGTGATGGCGAGCGCCGTGCCGCCCTTGCCCTGTTTGGTCAGGGGGTAGCCGTCGAGGCAGGTCACGGCGTGCGGCGGGTGGCAAGGTAGGTTGAGCAGGATCGAACAGATCGCGCCCCCGTATTGGGCGCCGTAGAAGATGCCCGACAGCATCAGGATCGCGGCCACCGGTGGCATCGCGAAGGTGAGCGGCAGCAGAATCGAGATCGCCGCCATCACGCCCATCCCGGGCAGGACGCCGACGATGTTGCCCAGCAGCACGCCGGCAAAGCAAGCGAGGAAGTTGGCGGGCTGGAGCGCGACCTCGAAGCCGTGGGCGAGGTCTGATAGCGCCGTGCCGATCATGACACGCTCCACACGAACGGCGGCAGCTGAATGTGCAGGCCGTAGTAGAACAGGGCGCAGCCGAACGCCGCGATCAGGGTCGCGAGGATGCAGGCACCGCGCAGGGTCGTCGTGCGGTCGCCCATCGCCGAGATGAAGACGCATGCGAAGGTGCCCGGGAACAGGCCGGCGGTCCGGGCGAGAAGCAGGAAGGCGAGCATCCCGCCGGCGATGCATCCCCAGCCGCGCCACTCCGGCCGTGTGAGGTCGACCCGGTCGTGGTCGTGTGCGTCGGAGGATTCTTCTTCGGACAGCCCGATCCCGAGGCCGCAGGCCAGGAGGATCACGCCCATCGCGAGCGGGAAGGCGCCCGGCCCGATCGCGGCCAGCGTGCCGAGACCGTAGGTCGCCGACTCCGCGATCGCGCCGAGGCCAATCAGCGCGGTCAGGCCGCCGGCGTAGCGCTCCCGATGGCGCTGGATGGAATGAAGCACGCGTCCCTCCTGTTTTTTGGTTTTCGTTCTCGGACAAACGTGAGGCTTGATCATGCCGGGATCAGCCGCGTCCGAGACGATCAGATGTAGCAGGGGCCTTCGATCAGCGGATGGGCGGCGAGGAAGCGCTCGTCGACCTCGACGCCGAGGCCGGGGCCGTCGGGCGGCCGCACCTTGCCCTCGCCGTCGAGCTGGTAGGGCAGCCCCACTACGTCGTCGCGGAAAGGGTTGTGCTTGGCGACATCGCCCTCGAAGTAGCCGGGGTTGTCGACCGCCGCGAGCAGGTGGAGGGTGGCCACCATGTTGATGCCGGTGGCCGAGGTGTGCGGGTTGACGCCGATCTTCCAGGCGGAAGCGAGCGCCGCGATGCGCATCGTCTCGGTGATGCCGCCGGTCTTCGACAGGTCCGGCTGGACGAAGCCGAGATGGCCGGCCTGGAGGGCCTGCACGAACTCGTAGCGGGTGAAGTGGTTCTCGCCGGCCGCGAGCGGCACGGTGCCGAGCCGCGCCGCCTCGCCGTAGCTGTATGCGTCCTGGGGCGGAAACGGCTCCTCCAGCCAGCCGACTGCGGCGGCCTCGAAGGCCGGCATCACCCGGCGCACGTCGTCGACGCTGTACCCGGTATTGGCGTCGACCAGGATCTCGACCTCGTCGCCCAACGCCTCGCGCACCGCCTCGACGCGGGCGATGTCGCGCCGCGGACTGTCGCCGACGCGCAGCTTCACCGCACGGTAGCCGGAGGCGACGTGCGCCAGCGCCTCGTCGGCGAGTGAGGCCGGGTCCTGCCAGCCGAGCGAGATGCCGCCGGCATAAGCGGGCACCGCGCGGGAGGCGCCGCCGAGCAGCCGGTAGATCGGCCAGCCGCTCGCCTTGCCGCGGATGTCCCACAGGGCGATGTCGAGGCCCGACAGGGCCATCGCCGCGCCCGCGCCCATGCCGTGGCTGGCGAGCTGCATCCGGTAGACCCGTGCCCAGACGCCGTTCACGTCGAGGGGATCCATGCCGAGGACGAGCTCGGACAGCGTCGTGTCGATGAGCTTCGCGATGGCGCCGGGACAGCGGCCATGGTGGGCCTCGCCCCAGCCGACGAGGCCCTCGTCCGTCTCGACCTTCACGAGCACGGCGTCGCGCTTGACCGCGCGGCCGATGCCGAGACGGACGTTCTGGCCCTCCGGCACGCGGAAGGACACGGGTACGGACTGGATGCGGGCGATGCGCATGGGTTGCCTCAGGCGGACAGGATCTCGGGGTTGACGAGGTTCTTCGGGCGCTCGCCGCGCAGGATACGCAGCATCTCCTCGACCGCGCCGACGCTCATCGCGCGCAAACTGGTGCGCGTGATGCCGGCGACATGCGGGGTGAGCAGCAGGTTCGGGCAGGCGCGCAACGGATCGTCGGGCAGCAGCGGCTGCACGTCGAACACGTCGAGCGCTGCCCCGGCTATGGCGCCTGCGCGCAGGGCAACGGCGAGTGCAGCGGTGTCGACCACGGGGCCGCGGGCGACGTTGACCAGGACGGCCCCCGGCCTCATCCGGCCGATAAGCGCCGCGTCGATGAGGCCGCGCGTCGAGTCGGTGAGCGGGCAGGCGATCACCACCGCGTCGCTCTGCGCGAACAGGGTCCCCCCGTCGACCGCCGTCACGAGGCCGTCGAGGGTCGAGCCGCTGCGGGAGGTCCCGAGCACCCGCATGCCGAAGCCGTGGTGGGCGATTCGCGCGACGCGTCCGCCGATCTCGCCCAGTCCGAACACCCCGAGGGTGCACCCGCCGATCTCGGAGAGGTCGTCGGCGAGCGCCCGCGCGGCACCCCAGCCGTCGGTGCGGAGCGTCCCGTCGAGGCGCCCGAGTCTGCGGCGCAGGTGCAGCAGGGCTGCGAAGACGTACTCCGCCACCGCCTGCGTGTTGCTTCCGGGCAGGTTCGCCACCGGGATGCCCCGTGCCGTCGCCGCTGCGACGGGGATCATGTCGAGGCCGACGCCGTGGCGAACGATGCCGCGCAGGCGCGGTGCGTGGTCGAGGAGGTCGTCGGGCAACTTCACCCGCACCACGAGGCCCTCGGCCTCGGCGATGAGCGCCCTTAGGGTTACGGCGCTCGGATCGGGTGCGGTTAGCGGCTGGACATATGCCGCAAGCATCGCCTCGGCGTCCGGGTGGATTGGGTTGGTCAGGAGGACGAGAGGACGGTCGGTCATCGTGCGTTTCCTGATGACGCATCTCCCGCGACGACCGGGTTGACCAGGGCACCGAGGCCCTCGACCCAGGCCGTCATGGTCGTCCCAGGGCGGATCCAGGCCGGCGGCTCGCGCAGCGCGGCGATCCCGGCCGGCGTGCCGGTGGCGATCACGTCGCCGGGCTCCAGCGCCGTCCGCTGCGACAGGTGGGCGACGAGGTCAGCGACGGTGAACAGCATTCGTGCCGTAGTGGAGTCCTGAAGGACTACGCCATCGATCGACAGGCCGATCCGGAGCGCCTGCGGGTCGGACACCTCGTCGCTGGTGGCGATGTAGGGTCCGAACGGGCCGAAGGTCGCGACGTTCTTGCCCGGTCCGAAGCCCTCGCGGCGGATCAGCCCGCTGGCGCTCACATCGTTGAACACGCCGTAGGCGCAGACATGCGCGAGGGCGTCCTGCGCGCTCACCGCGTCGGCGCGGCGGCCGATCACCGCGGCGATCTCGGACTCGTAGGTGCAGCCGCCGATGCCGGGGGGCAGCACCACGGGCTCGCCCGGCCCGATCACCGTCCACGGCTCCTTCATGAACAGGAACGGCTCGGCCGGATGAGGTGCCCCGCGCTCGGCCAGCGCGTCGACGTAGTTGTGCGCGATGCCGAAGATCCGGCGCGGCGCCGGCAGCGGCGCGAGCAGGCGCACTGACCGCAGCGGCAGTCGCGCTGCTTCAGGGGTACCGTGGTCGTGCAGGCGCGCCGCGGCGTCGGCGAGGCCGGAGTGGATCAGGTCCATCACCCGCGGCGCCCGGCCGGCGAGTGCAGGCTGCATCAGCGGATGGGCGAGGTCCACGACCACGTCGTCGGGCCCCGCGGCGTCGCCGAGCAGGATGCCCGCCCGCTCCGCGCCGTCTTTCGTGAAGGTGACGAAGCGCATCGCCCCGACCTCAGGCGACGCGATAGCGGTCGATCACCGCGCGGTCGACCTCGACCCCGAGGCCTGGTGCGGTCGGGACCGTGACCTTGCCGCCGACCTGGCGGATCGGCTCGCGGGCGAGATGGTCGCGGAACGGGTTCTCCTCCTGCTCGAACTCGAGCATCGGCGGGACCGGGAACAGGCAGGGCGGCTGGTCGGGGATCGAGGCGAGGAAGTGGATGGTCGCAGCTAGGCCCACGACCGAGCCCCAGGCGTGAGGCACGCACTCGACGCCGTGCGCGCTCGCCATCGCTGCGATCTTCTTGCACTCGCTGATGCCGCCGGCCGCGCACACGTCGGGCTGGACGATGTCCATCGCCTTGCGCGTGATCGCATCGCGAAAGCCCCAGCGCGTGAACTCGTTCTCGCCGCCGGCCACTGCGATGTCGAGGGCGCGGGTGACCTCGACGTAGCCGTCGATGTCCTCCGGCGAGATCGGTTCCTCGAACCACTCGATGCCGAGCTCCTCCAGCCTGCGCCCCATGCGGATGGCGGTTGGCACCGAAAGCGAGTGGTTGGCGTCGACCATCAGGCGGATGTCCGGGCCGACCGCATCGCGCACGGCGGCGACGCGGGCGATGTCGCGCTCGATCGAGCCGAGACCGATCTTCATCTTCACGGCCCCGAAGCCGGCCTCGACGTAGCCGCGCGCCTCCTCGACCGCCTCCTCGACGAGGCGGTCCATGTCGGTGAAGTACAGGCCGGTTGCGTATGCATCGACTGAGGTGCGGAAGGCGCCGCCGATGAGCTTGTGCACCGGCTTGCCGACGCTCTTGCCGACGATGTCCCAGAGGGCGATGTCGATGCCGCTGATCGCAGCGATCGACATGCCCTTCGGCCCGTAATCCTTGATCCGGTTGTAGAGATCCTCCCACACGACCTCGACGTCGAACGGATCCTGCCCGACCACGCGGGGAGCGAGTTGGGTGTCGATGAACGCCTTGGCCACCGCGGAGGGGCCGTAGCACTCGCCCCAGCCGACGATTCCGTCGCTCGTCTCGATCTCGACCAGACAGGTGCCGCGAGTCTTGTACAGCCAGCCGCGCGAGGACGTGAACGGCCGCTGAATCGGCGTCGACACGACGTGGCAGGTGATTTTCTTGACTTTAGACACTGTTGCGATCCCGGTGCTTTCTTGAAAATCTCGGATTTTTAAGGTGCAACGCGTCGGATCAGGACTTGAAAACCTTCTCCGCCACGACTTTGATCGACTGTTCGATCTGATCGACTTCAGCCATCAGCGCGTCGCCGGTCAGCGAGGCGATGAGGAAGGCGTTGCGGTCGGCGAAATCCTTGAAGCGCTGGTCCTGGATCGCCGCCGAGAAGGCGTCGACCAGCTTTGTGCGCACCTCGGGCGGGAGCTTGGCCGGGCCGACGACGTAGGCCATCTGCACGACGTGACCGAACGGGAACACGTCGTAGCCGTGCTCCTTGAACGTCGGCACGCCGGGGAACTGCGGCAGGCGCTCCTCGGCAAACAGGCCGAGCGCGCGAACAAGACCTTGCTGAAGTTGGCCAAGTGACTCCGAGGGCTTGAGCACCGCTGCCTGGATTTGCCCACCCGCGAGGTCGGTGATGACCTTGGCGCCCCCCGTATAGGGGGCGTTGATGTAACCCACGCCCGCCGCCCGCGCGGTCATCGATGCGAAGATGTGATTGAGATTGTAGTTGCCCGGCGTGCCGATCGAGACGCTGCCCGGGTTCTTCTTCATGTGCGCGAGGAAGTCGTCGATCGTCTTGTATGGGCTCGAGCCCGGCACGAGCAGCATCAGCGGGTCGATCGATACCCGGGCGATGTGCGTGAACTGTCCATTCTTCAAGGGCGTCTTGCCCTCGGCCATGTAGGCCAGCGTCGAGCTTGTCCCCATGCCGAGCGTGTAGCCGTCCGCGTTCGCCGTTGCGACCCGGCGCAACCCGATCGCACCGGTGGCGCCGGGCTGGTTCTCCACGATGAGGGTGACGCCGCGTTCCCTCAGCAGGGGCTGGAGGCCGCGCGCGAGGATGTCGTTCGACCCACCCGCGTTCCAGGGCACGACGAAAGTGATCTCGCGCGCCGGGAACGTCGACTGCGCCAGCGCCGAACGTGCGCCAGTCGCGCCCAGGGCCAGAGTGCCGACGAGGCTACGGCGGGTGAGCATGGCGTTTCTCCCAATTGTTGTTTGCTATAACAATTGAGTTGGCTAGGATGTCAAGCGCCTTCCGCGACAGCCCTGGCAGGCCGCCGTCGATCAGCGCTACGAGGATGTACGAGAAGGCTGGGGGTGACGCAGTTGAGACAGGTCGAGCGATTGCCGCTCTGGGACCAAGCCTACGCGGAACTGCGACAGGCGCTGCTCGCCGGACGGTTCGCGCCGGGCGAGCGCATCCTCCTGCGCGACGTTGCGACCGAACTCGGCATCAGCCCCACGCCGGTACGCGACGCGGTCAACCGCTTGATCGCCGAGCACGTGCTCGAGCGCGGCAGTTCCGGCCAGGGTGGGGGGGCCGTCGTCCCACGCCTCGACGTCGGCCGCTTCGACGAATTGCTTACGATCCGCTGCGACCTCGAAGGCCGTGCCGCGGCCCGCGCCGCCGAGCACGCTCAACCCGGCGACATCGTCGCCCTCGACGGCCTGCTCGCCGAGATGAAGGCGCTGATCCGGGGCCAGCGCCTCGACGCCTATCTCGACCTGCACCGCCGCTTCCACTTCGGCCTGTACGCGCTCGCGCGCATGCCGATCCTGGAGGGGCTGATCGAGAACATCTGGCTGCGCTGCGGCCCCGTCCTGACCTATGTCATCCCCGACTACGTGCTTCTACAGAAGGGCAGCGACCTGCACACGGCCGCGCTGGCGGCGCTGAGCCGGAGCGATGCGGACGCATCGTGCGCGGCGATCCGACAGGATATCCGCGAGGCCGGCCGCTACATCGCCGGGCTCGCGGATGCCGACGGGCTCATCGCCGACCCCGCAGCCGGACGCCGGTCGCACGCAGGCGAGGCCGCGCGCGCGGCTTCATGACTGGCATGTCGCACCCCTCATGTGAGGACGGCCTTCGTCCTCTTGTGGATCAAGTCGAAGTCGATCTCCGCACCGAGGCCAGGACCTGTCGGCGCGTGGACCATGCCGGCGGCATCGACCGCGATGTCCTGGGCGAGCCCGTACTTCTGCGCCGCGTCCGGCAGCAGCACCTCGAAGAACTCGGTGTTGCGGATCGCCATGATGACGTGGAGGTTGGCGACGTTGTTGAGCGAGTTACCGCCGTGATGGACCTCGAAGTTCATCCCGAAGGCTTCCGCGAGGTGTGCGGCTTTGATGAGCGTGGTGATGCCGCCCTTCACCGCCACGTCACCGCGCAGAAAGTCGGTGGCCCGCTGCAGGATCCAGGGCGCGTAGGAATCGAAGCCGGCGAGTGGGTACTCGGTCGCCATGATCGGGATGCCGAGCTTGGCCCTGAGCTTGGCGTAGCCGTAGAGGTCGGAATCGGCGAGCGGATCTTCGTACCAGTAGTAGTTTGCTCTCTCGATCGCACGGCCGACTCTGAGCGCTTGCTCATAGGAATAGCCCCAGCAGGCATCGAGCATCAATGTGAAGCCGTCACCCATCCCGGCGCGCACCGCCTCGCAGATCGCGATGTCCTCGCGCCAGACCTGCTGCGGGTGGATCTTGTAGGCGCTCCAACCGGCCTCGCGGTACTGCTGCGCCTGCTCGACGTAGGCTGCGGCCGAGTCGAGGATCTGCGAACTGGCATAGGCGGGGATGCGGTCGCGGTAGGTGCCGATGCGCCGGTGGATCACCGCCTCGCCAAGGCCGAGTTCGCCACGATCCGCCTGCGGCTGCTCAAGCTCGGCGCCCGCATCCATGAGACAGTCAGCCGGGTCCGGCTCGCCTTCGCCGCCGCCTGCCCCGAGGCCGACCTGCTGCGTCATCTCGCAGGAGCGCTGGGTCCAGCACCGGCCTGAGCGACGGGGCTGTGACGCCCCGACGAGCCCGATCCCGCCCCTCCAGCGCCCACAAAACGACCTCGGTCCGCACGCGTCAGAACTCGCGCGCGATCCCCCGCGCCCTCAGCTTAAAAAGGCCGCGGCGCCGACCCCCTCGTGAATAGGGTGGGTTAGCAGCTCTGGGCTCAGCCCGGCGCCCGCTGACGCCGGGGCCGGGCGCGGCGGAGCACCTCCTGCCGAATCCGTTCGACGTCCGCGTGGTCGAGGCGCAGGGCCGCCGAGGGCGGGGCCGCCCTCGAACAGAAGCAGCTGCGCTTGGCTGTTGCGGGCGAAGGCTGTGCGCAGCTCGAAGGGGTGGAGCAGCCCCTCCAGTCGCTGCGACAGGTACGCCAGGGTCGTCTGGTCGGCGTTGGCGAAGCACTGCACCACCCCGGCGTTGCCGAGGAAGGTCTCCCAGCTGTTCTGGTAGTAGCAGCGCAGCTGCGTCGTATCCTGCAGCACCGCCCACAGCTTCACCCCGAACCCCGGGAAATACGCCGCCGCCCGCTCCATGATGTCCATGTGGCCCAGCGTGGCGAACTCCTCCATTAGGAACAGGTTCTTCATGGAGGCGGCGGACACGATCATCACGTGATCCTCGCATCGGTCTCGGCCTGTGGATGAGCCGCCGCCCCACGGCCAAGGCCGTGACAACTGACGTTGACAGCCGAGCTTGGGCCACGCAACTTCAAGTCACACAGCCCGAGACGACGGAGCCTCAGCGGCGACCTAGAAGAGTCGGGTGGGGGAAACGGGTTCGATGTCGCAAGGCATTCGCCTGCATGTCTGGGGTCCGCGCGCCCTGTTCTCGCGCTCCGAGATGAGGGTCGAGCGCGTCTCCTACGACGTGATCACGCTGTCCGCGGCGCGCGGCATCGTCGAGGCGATCCACTGGAAGCCGGCCATCGTCTGGCGCATCGAGCGCCTGCGGGTGCTGAAGCCGATCCGCTTCGAATCCCTGCGCCGCAACGAGGTCGGGGCCGTTGCGTCGGCCGGCAAGGCCGCTTCCGCCATGCGGGCGGGATCGACCGAGGGGCTGGCGCTGTTCGTGGAGGACGAGCGCCAGCAGCGGGCCGCCACCCTCATGCATGTAGCGTGAGGCTCAGGAGCGCATGACGATCTTCTACGCGCATACCGGTCTACAGGGTGACCAGTCAGATTGGCAGCCACTGTACAAACATCTCAAGCGCGTCGGGCGGGGTACCGCACGCCGGGCCGCCAAATTTGGGTTTCGGGAGGCCGGCCTCCTCGCCGGGCTGGCGCACGACCTCGGGAAATACACGACTGCCTTCGCCCGACGCCTGAACGGATCGAGCGAGCGGGTCGATCACTCCACGGCCGGTGCACAAATGGTCGTGCGGTTGGCATCCGAGCACGATCGATTCCTGGCTGAGATTATCGCCTATGTTATCGCGGGCCATCACGCAGGGCTGCCGGACAAGAACGCGTCGTCAGGGTCGCTTGAGGGGCGGCTGAAGGCCAACGACCTTTCGGCCCTCGATCCGGTCTGGCAGCGGGAGGTCGTCCTCGGAAGCCCCGGAACCGGCCCGACCGGTTTCGACTGGCGCGCGGATCGGGCAGGGTTCCAGGCGGCGTTCCTCGGCCGTATGATCTTCTCCTGCCTCATCGACGCCGATCGGCGGTGCACGGAGGCCTTTGCCAACCGGGTCGAGGGTAGGAGGACGGCACAAAGGGTCTGGCCGGCCCTGCCGCGTATCCTCGACCGCCTCATCGCGGCGGTGGAGGCGGAGATCGCCGCCAAGCAGGCAAAATCCACCGATCTGAACCGCCGGCGGGCCGACATCCTGTCTCGCGTGCGGGCCAAGGCGGGGGCTTCGCGGGGCCTCTTCACGCTGACGGTGCCGACGGGCGGCGGCAAGACCCTCGCCTCGATCGCCTTCGCCCTCGACCACGCCAAGCGGCACGGCCGGCATTTCGACCGGATCATCTACGCCATCCCGTTCACCTCGATCATCGACCAGACGGCCGGGATCTTTCGCAGGCTGTTCGGGGACGACGTGGTGCTGGAGCACCATTCGGCCGTGGGCTTCGCCTCCGCCGCACAGGAAGAGGAGTTCAGCGAGAAGGGCAGCGAGGCGAAGATGCGGATGGCGATGGAGGATTGGGCGGCCCCCCTCGTCGTGACTACGAACGTCCAGCTTTTCGAGAGCCTGTTCTCCCACCGCCCGACAACCTGCCGCAAGCTGCACAACGTCGCCAACAGCATCATCGTCCTCGACGAGGCCCAGGCGATCCCGCTGCCGCTGCTGCGACCCTGCCTCGCCGCCCTCGACGAACTCCGGCGCAATTACGGCTGCACCATCGTGCTGTGCACCGCGACCCAGCCGGCGGTGGCGGAACCCCGGTTCACCGGCGGCCTCGAACTGACGCCCGAGCGCGAACTGGCGCCCAACCCTGAGGGCCTCCACGACGATCTCAAGCGGGTGACGGTGCGCTGGCGGCCGGGCAAGATCACCGATGCCGACCTCGTGGCGGCCTTGCGCGACACGCCGCAAGCCTTCGTGATCGTCAATTCGCGCAAGCACGCCCTCGCCCTCGCCCGTCGGGCGACGGAAACCAGACTTAAGGATGTCGTGCATCTCACGACCCGGCATTACGCCGCGCATCGCCGCCGTATCCTGGCCGACGTGCGGGAGCGGCTGGACCCCAAGAATCCCCGTCCTTGCCTGCTGATCGCCACCTCGCTGATCGAGGCTGGCGTGGATCTCGACTTCCCCTGCGGTTGGCGCGCGCTGAGCGGGCTCCAATCCATCGTCCAGGCGGCGGGCCGCGTGAACCGGGAGAAAAGGAATCCAGTCGAGGACAGCATCCTGACGGTGTTCGACCCGGCCGAGGACCCGCCGATGCGCGAGATCGCGGATTTCATCGGCGATCTCGGCCGCATCCGGGACAAGCACGCGGACATCGCCGCGCCGCGCCCCATCGAGGCTTATTTCCAGGAGGTCTACTGGCGCAAGGACCGCAACGCGGCCCTCGACATGATCCGGGTCCCGGGTCGTGACGGCACCGTCCGAAGAAGCGTGCTGAGTCACTTCCTGATGGACCCGTCGGGGACCGACTTCTCCTACCGCACCGTCGGGGAAGCCTTCCGCCTCATCGAGAGCGGCATGGTTCCGGTGATCGTGCCCGCCGAGGACGCCGCGCGCCGTGCCCTCGATAGGCTGAAGGGCCAAAAGGTAACACCGGGCTCCGTCGCCCGCGATCTCCAATCGTTCATCGTGCTGGTGCCGCCACGGGCGAGGATGCTCCTCGTCGCGGCGGGGCATGTCGCCTTCGTCGATCCCGCCCGGTTCGGCGATCAGTTCGCCGTCCTTGCCGCCGAAGGGCTTTATCGGGAGAAAGAAGGTCTGATTTGGGAAGACGATACGTATCTCAGCTTGGAAGATACAATTCTTTGATCTATTTTTACCCCATCGACTTCATCTTGGAACGATCGATATGCCTCAAGGCGTCAGGCTTCTGGTCGAAGGTGATTATGCCTGCTTTACGAGACCTGAAATGAAGGTCGAGCGGGTGTCCTACGACGTCATGACACCCTCGGCGGCCAGGGGAATACTGGAGAGCATCCATTGGAAGCCGGCAATCCGCTGGGTGATCGAGGCGATCCACGTGCTCCAGCCGATCCGCTTCCACTCCATCCGCCGTAACGAGGTCGGCAGCAAGATGCCGTTCAACAGCGCGCGCAGCGCGATGAAGGCCGGGGCACTCGGCGACCTGCGCCTGCGCGTGGAGGATGTCCGTCAGCAGCGGGCAGCCACCGTGCTCGCCGGAGTCGCCTACGTGATCGAGGCCCGGTTCGACCTGACGGACAAGGCCGACGCGGCGGAGAATCCGGGCAAGCACCTCGACATCTTCAACCGACGCGCGCGCAAGGGGCAGTGCTTCCATCAGCCCTGCCTCGGCACGCGCGAGTTCCCGGCCCGCTTCTCGCTGATCGAGCCCGACGCGGCCCTGCCCGCCGCCATCCCGGTCTCGCGCGATCTGGGCTTCGTGCTCTGGGACATCGACCACGGGGGCGACCGTGCCTCGATGTTCTTCCGCGCCCTCCTCGACGAGGGGGTGATGCGGGTGCCGCCGCCCGGCTCGGTGGAGATCCGCCGTTGACCATCCTGGCTGCGCTCGCCCGCGCCTACGATCGCTTGGCGGACCGGAGGGAGGTGCCGCCGTTCGGCTACGCGCGCACGACAATCGGCTTTTGCGTCGTGCTGGCCCCGGATGGGCGCCCTGCCTTCCTCCCCGTCGATCTTCGCGACGGCTCGGGCAAGAGGATGGTGGGCGCCCGCCTGAACGTTCCGACGCCTCTGGTCCAGCGGACGTCGGGCATCGCCCCGAACTTCCTGTGGGACAAGACCGCGTATTCGCTCGGCGTCACCGCACAGGAGGGGAAGCGGACGGCGCTGGAGCACCGCGCCTTCGTCGCGTTCAACCGCGCGGCGATCGCATCCAGCCACGACGGGGGTCTGCGGACCTTCGCCCTGTTCCTCGACAAGTGGCAGCCCTCGGATTTCCTCGCACTGGGCTGGCCGGAGGAGATGAAGGACGAGAATGTCGTCTTCGCCCTTGAGGACACTTATCGCGAGGACTTCCTGCACGAGCGGCCGGCCGCGATGGACATCTGGCCGACGCTGCTGACGAAGGACGGCGCCTCGGAAGCTGTCTGCCTGATCACCGGAGAGCGCAGCCGCATCGCGCGCTCGCATTTTCCGATCAAGGGCGTCTGGGACGCGCAATCCTCGGGCGCCTACCTCGTTTCCTATAATGCCTCCGCCTTCGAATCCTACGGACACAAAGAAGGCGACAACGCCCCCGTCTCGGAGGCGGCCGCCTTCGCCTACACCTCGGCGCTGAACCGGATGCTGGAGCGCGACAGCCCGAACCGCATCCAGATCGGCGACGCCTCCACCGTTTTCTGGGCGGACGCCTCGGGGGCCGAGGTCTCGCATCAGGTCGTCGAGGCCGGGTTCGGCCGGATGATGGGCGCCACGCGCATCGACGAAGGCGGCCAGGACAACAAGATCCGCCCCGTCCTCGAACGGCTCCAGGCCGGCGAGCCGACTGATTTCGACCTCGCTCTCTTCAAGGGCGTGCGCTTCCACGTCCTTGCCCTCGCGCCCAACGCGGCGCGGCTCTCCGTCCGGTTCTGGCTCGACGACGATTTCGGGGAGGTGGCGCGGCACTATACGCGGCACGTCCAGGCCATGCGCATCGCGCCGCCACCGCGCGAGGGCGCGCCTTCGATCTGGCGCTGCCTGATCGAGACGGCGGTGCTGCGCAAGAGCGAGAACATCCCGCCCAACCTCGCCGGCGAATGGCTTCGCGCGATCCTCACCGGCCGGCCCTATCCGCGCACGCTGCTCGCAACCGTGCTGATGCGGATTCGCGCCGACGGCGACGTGAACGCCTTGCGCGTCGCCATGCTCAAGGCGGTGCTGATCCGCAATGCCAGGAAGGAAGTTCCCGTGTCCCTCGATCCGGACAACACAGCACAAGGCTACCTGCTCGGCCGGCTGTTCGCCACCTACGAGCGGATTCAGACGGAGGCGTTGCCGGGCCTCAACGCCACCATCCGCGACAAGTTCTACGGCTCGGCCTCGGCCACGCCGCGCAAGACCTTCCCGGTGCTCGACCGTGGCTCGGCCAACCACCTCGCCAAGCTCGCCAAGGACAAGAAGGGCTACGCCGTGGTGCTGGAACGCCTCCTGATGTCCATCATGGAGCACTTGAACCCCGACGAGGACCCGTTCCCGGCCTTCCTGGCGGCGGAGCAGCAATCGTTGTTCGCGGTCGGCTACTATCACCAGAAACACGAGTTCTTCCGGCGCAAGGACGGATCGTTCGCCACCGGGACAAAGGAAGCCGCGCAATGACCGATCTTGCCCAACGCTACGACTTCGTCCTCCTGTTCGACGTCGCGAACGGCAACCCCAACGGCGACCCGGACGCGGGCAACATGCCTCGGCTCGATCCGGAGACGAACCGCGGTCTCGTCACGGATGTCTGCCTCAAGCGCAAGATCCGCAACTATGCCGAGATCGCGCGCGAGGGTGTGCCCGGCTACGGCATCTACGTCTCCGAAGGGGCGATCCTCAACGAGAAGCACCGCGAGGCCTACAAGGCGATCCGGCCCGACAAGGACAAGGTCGCCAAGGAGAAGAAGCTCAACCCGCAGAGCGACGACGAGGCGAACGCCGTGCGCCGCTTCATGTGCGACAACTTCTTCGACGTGCGGACCTTCGGCGCCGTCATGTCCACGGGCATCAATTGCGGGCAGGTGCGCGGCCCGGTGCAGCTTTCCTTCGCCCAATCCGTCGAGCCGGTGATGCCGCTGGAGATCTCGATCACCCGCATGGCCGCCACGACGGCCGACGAGAAGGCCAAGCGCGACGGCGAGGCGGAGGGCGACGAGCGCCGCGAGAACCGGACCATGGGCCGCAAGCACATCGTGCCCTACGGCCTCTACCGGGCGCACGGATTCGTTTCCGCCAACCTTGCCAAACGCACCGGGTTCTCCGACGCGGATCTTTCCTTCCTGTTCGAGGCTCTCACCCAGATGTTCGACCACGACCGCTCGGCCGCGCGCGGCGAGATGGCGACGCGCAAGCTGGTGATTTTTCGCCATGCCTCGGCGCTCGGCAACGCTTCCGCCCACAGCCTGTTCGACCGGGTGAAGGTCTGGCGCGTCCACAAGGGTGAGAAGGTCGAGATCGGAGCTGCCTCTACCGACACGTTGCCTCCGGCCCGCGGCTTTGCGGATTACACGGTGACGATCGACCGAGAGGAGTTGCCGGAGGGGGTGGAGGTCAATGAACGGTAGAGCTCGAAGAAGACGGTGAGCCCGCTCCTCTTCATGCACCCCCGTAGCGTTCAGACTTTAGTTTCGATCCGCGCTTCCGTTACGAAGCGACAGGAGCGGGCTCTGAGAGGGAATAGGCATTTTGGAGAAGGTCCGCAACAATCTTCTAAAGTCTGAATGCTAATGGGGTTTGAGGGCTTGCCGATTCTGATTCGATGTGTCATCTCTCGCATAACGATAGCGAGAGGAGGGTCAAATGTTTGGTTTCACGCGGTTACGACGGAGTTGGCAGTGGCCCATCCTGATGATCCGTCTCATCAGACAAGGGGTGGACGAGACGTTCTGCGTCGAGCCTCACGCGGCTTAGCCTTTTTCCAAGACTTGCGGCCCGCCCCCATCACCGAAGACGCCCTCATTCCGATCTCAGCCCTCCAGCACCATCTGTTTTGCCCACGCTAGAACGCGCTGATCCACGTGGAAGGGCTGTGGGCCGAGGATGCCGCCACCGCCGAGGGGAAGATCCTGCACGAGCGGGTCGATGGCGGCGCGGGCGAGAGCCGGCCGGGGCATTCGCGTCGCCCGCGGCATCGCCCTCCGCTCGCTGACGCTCGGCGTCGCCGGCAAGGCCGACGCCGTCGAGTTCCGGGGGCGGCCGCCAAAGCCCTTCCCCGTCGAGTACAAGCGCGGCAAGCCCAAATCGCACCGGGCCGACGAGGTCCAGCTCTGCGCGCAGACGATCTGCCTCGAAGAGGCGTTCGGCACCACGATCCCCGGAGGCGCGCTGTTCTACGGCGTCACCCGCCGCCGGCAGCCGGTCGTGTTCGATGCGGCGTTGCGGGCGCTCACGGCTCGCGTGGCGGCGGAGGCGCGCGCCATGATCGCGGGCGGCCGCACGCCGCCGCCGGTGAAGACGCCCACCTGCCGCCGCTGCTCGCTGGAAGACCTGTGCCGGCCCGACCGCCTGGAGACCCCTCCGCGCATCGCGCGCTGGCTCGCGAACCAAGTCGAGGATTGCCAGATCGACGCGTGAGGGCACGCCATGCGACGGATGCGCAACACCATCTACGTCACCAGCGAGGATGCGTGGCTGCGCAAGGACGGCGCCAACCTCGTCGTCGAGGTCGCCGGGGCTGAGCGCGGCCGGGCGCCGCTGCACATGCTGGAGGGCCTCGTCAGCTTCGGCCGGGCGGGCGCGTCCCCCGCGCTGCTCGCCGCCTGTGCCGAGGCCGGCATCACCGTGTCCCACCTCGATCCGAACGGCCGCTTCCTCGCCCGCGTCGAGGGCCGGCGCAGCGGCAACGTCCTGCTCCGCCGGGTCCAGTACCGCGTGGCCGACGATCCCGTGCGCGCGGTGGTGATCGTGAGCGGCATCGTGGCGGCCAAGGCCGCCAACCAGCGCACCGTGATCCGCCGGGCGTTGCGCGACCACGGCGGCGCCCTGGGTGCGGAGCGCGCGGCGGCCCTGGAAGCGGCCGAGCGCCGGCTCACCGACGTCGCCCGCCGCACCCTCGCGACCGAGACCGTGGACGGCCTGCGCGGCCTGGAGGGCGAGGCGGCCGCGATCTACTTTGCCGTGTTCACGACGCTGATCCGGGTCGAGGACCCCGCCTTCCGCTTCACGGGCCGCTCGCGCCGGCCGCCGCTGGATCGGATGAACGCGCTCCTGTCGTTTCTCTATGCCCTGCTCGGGCACGATTGCCGGTCCGCCCTCGAAGCGCACGGCCTCGACCCGCAGGTCGGCTTCCTGCACGCCGACCGGCCGGGCCGCGCGAGCCTCGCGCTCGACCTCATGGAGGAACTGCGTCCCGTCCTCGCCGACCGCCTCGCCCTCAGCCTGGTCAACCGCCGCCAGCTCGCCGCCGCCGACTTCGTGGTGGAGGAGGCCGGCGGCGTGCGCCTCACCGACGACGCCCGCAAGCGCGTGCTGGTGGCTTGGCAGGAGCGCAAGCGCGAGGAGATCCGCCACCCGTTCCTCGACGAGACCCTACCCTTCGGCCTCGTCGCCCACGCGCAGGCCCAGATGCTGGCCCGGCACCTGCGCGGCGACCTCGACGGCTATCCCGCCTTCGTCTGGAAGTGAGCGCGCCGTGCTGATGCTGGTGGCCTACGACGTGAACACCGAGACTCCGGCCGGCCGCCGACGCCTGCGCCGGGTTGCCCGCGCCTGTCTCGATTTCGGCCAGCGGGTGCAGAATTCGGTGTTCGAGTGCGAGGTCGAGCCCGCGCAATGGACAGCCCTGCGCGCCCGCCTCATCGCTGAGATCGATCCGCAGCGCGACAGCCTGCGCTTCTACCGCCTCGGCGCCGAGGGCCGCCGCCGGGTGGAGCATGTCGGCGCCAAGCCCACCCTCGACCTCGACGGCCCGCTGCTGTTTTGAGTGCGCGGCGGCTTGCGCGAACCGCGAGGCCTCATCCGGTTCCCCGACGGTTCGCGCAGGGAAGAAAACGCTTGCCGGCAACGCGTTGGCGGCCCCCCTCGCATCGTTGCAAGCGATCTTTCCCCCGCTGTCTGCCGGTTCGCGCAAACGTCCCGATTTTCGGTGTGCTGCCATGATGTTAACGTACGGGTGTCGCTCCCTCACGGGGGCGTGGATCGAAACGCGCCTACACCGGACCGGTCAAGATGCCTGACGGGGTCGCTCCCTCACGGGGGCGTGGATCGAAACCGTGACGTGTCATAAAACATGGGTCGGCAGCGGGCGTCGCTCCCTCACGGGGGCGTGGATCGAAACCCGTCAGCGATCACGACCTCGCTCGCGGACTGGGAGGTCGCTCCCTCACGGGGGCGTGGATCGAAACTACTGCTCCTGCGAGCGCGTCTTCGACCCGCGCGTCGCTCCCTCACGGGGGCGTGGATCGAAACAGGATGGCGGACCCGTTCATGACGCTGGTCGCGGTCGCTCCCTCACGGGGGCGTGGATCGAAACGGTCACTGCGGGCTGATCGCGACGATCGTCAATCAGGTCGCTCCCTCACGGGGGCGTGGATCGAAACTACAGCTGCCGGGATGCCCTCCAGATCGCGACCTCGTCGCTCCCTCACGGGGGCGTGGATCGAAACACCTTGGAGGTCGCGTGGCCGGCCGAGGCCGTCGGTCGCTCCCTCACGGGGGCGTGGATCGAAACAAGATCCGCGAGATGTGCCGGGCGCGTGGTGTCGTCGCTCCCTCACGGGGGCGTGGATCGAAACGCGTAGCCGGTGGCGGTGCGGTCAGCCCATGCGAGTCGCTCCCTCACGGGGGCGTGGATCGAAACAAGGGCATGGCACCTCACTCGAACAGGCTGACGGTCGCTCCCTCACGGGGGCGTGGATCGAAACCCGTTCGGCCGGATGATGATGTGCCACCTATGGGCGTCGCTCCCTCACGGGGGCGTGGATCGAAACCTCGTACCAGACGAGGTTGACGGAGATGGCGGCGGCGTCGCTCCCTCACGGGGGCGTGGATCGAAACAGCTTGCGCGACGCGCTCCAGCAGATGCAACGTCGGGTCGCTCCCTCACGGGGGCGTGGATCGAAACGCCTGCCTGCGGGACGCCGAGGCCGCGCTGCGCCGGGTCGCTCCCTCACGGGGGCGTGGATCGAAACATCTCGGCCGCCCAAGCGAGCGCCGTCCAGAAATCGTCGCTCCCTCACGGGGGCGTGGATCGAAACCCATCGCGATGCAGCAAGGTCGCGAAGCGCACGGGTCGACGTCAGAACCGCCAAACGAGCGCGTAGGCGCTTCACCACCACCGCCTCGCCGTGACCTTCCCACGCACACTGCGGGAAAACCGCGA
>NZ_CAXTBY010000026.1:0-41312 GCF_964242245.1 uncultured Methylobacterium sp.
CAGGTCGTCGGGCAGACCGGACAGAGCGACCGCAGATGGCAGACGACCTGATCCGATACGATCTCCTGGTGCAGGATGCCCTACGCGGCGTCGTCCGCAAGGTCCTGACCGACGCGGCCCGCGAGGGGCTTGCCGGCGAGCACCATTTCTACGTCTCGTTTCGGACGGAAGCGCCCGGCGTGCGGATGTCGCAGGCGCTGCGCGAGAAGTACCCGCAGGACATGACGATCGTCCTTCAGCACCAGTTCTGGGACCTCGGCGTCACGGAGCACAGCTTCGAGGTCGGATTGTCGTTCTCCGGCGTTCCGGAACGGCTGCTGGTGCCGTTCGACGCGCTCTCCGGCTTCTTCGATCCGTCTGTGCAGTTCGGCCTCAAATTCGACCTCAATGAGGCCGCCGTCGAGGACGCGGCGCAGGCCCCGGCGAAGCCCGGCCCGCGGGGCGCCGCCTCCGAGCCGAGCGAGACGAAACCGAAGGGCACCGGCCTCGCGGCGATCGGCAGCAACGTTCCGAAGGTCGTCCCCGCCCTGCCCGCGGCCCAGACCGGCGCCAAGGCCGAGGAGCCGAAGGAGCCGCGCAACGCCAAGCCTATGCCGAAGAAGGACGGCGAGGGCACGGAAGCGAGCGCGGAGGTCGTGAGCCTGGACGCGTTCCGCAAGAAGAATTAGTTCCTGTCAACCCGGACCGACCTTACCGGCTCGCATGACCGATCGCAGCCGTCGTAAGCTCGGAAGTTCGAGTCGGGCCGCGCGTCAGTTCCGCCGCTCCGCATCCATCCGCAGCCCGTTCTCGGGCCGCAGCGTGACCCGGTGCAGCGGCGTCACCGGCGGATGATCCTCCGGCAACCGGAAGCGCACCGCCCGCACGACGTGGGCGAGGATGATCACCGCCTCCTGCAGGGAGAAGCTCTGGCCGATGCAGACCCGCGGCCCCGCCCCGAACGGCAGGTAGGAAAAGCGCGCGATGCGGTCGCGGTTCGCGCCGAGGAAGCGCTCCGGGACGAAGGCGTCCGGATCGTCCCACAGGGTGCGGTGGCGGTGCAGCACGTAGGGCGCGACCAGCACCATCGAGCCGCGCGGGATCTTGATGCGGCCGATCCGGTCGTCGCGGATCGCCTGACGGCTCAGGAACGGCACCGGCGGGAACAGCCGCATCGCCTCCTCCATCACCGCCTTGGCGAAGGGCAGCCGCTCGACGGCGAAATCGCCCTCCCCCGCCGAGGCGACCTCCGCTTCGAGGCGCGCGCGCGCCGCGTCGTCCTGCGACAGGCAGTAGAGCGCCCAGGTGAGGGCGTTCGCCGTAGTCTCGTGGCCGGCGGCGATGAAGGTGACGATGTTGGCCTGCACCTCCAGGTCGGTGAGGCCCTGCCCCGTCTCGGGGTCCTGCGCGCCGAGCAGCAGCGTGAGGAGGTCCTGCGGCGCCCCGCCCCGCGCGACCAGGGCCTTCCGCCGGGCGATCAGTTCCTCCACCACCTCGGCGAAGTAGCGCGCGGCCGGCCGCGCCCGCAGGCGGCCGATCCGCGGCACGAAGCTCGGCACGCCGAACACGTCGAGGGGATCGATCGGCCCGACGGCTTCGAGGAACCGCGTGATCGCGCGGCCGAGGGCGTCGGGATCGCCCGGCAAGCCTTGCGTGAAGATCGTCCGCTCCAGCACGTCGAGGGTGACGCGCGTCATCTCCAGGGCGACGTCCACCCGGGCGCCGTCGCGCCGCACGAGGCGGCGCGCGAGCTTGGCGCCGGCCGCGTTCATCGCAGCCGAGAACCCCTGGACCGTGCGCGCGGAGAAGATCGGCGCGAGCGTCCGCCGCTGGAGCCGCCACGCGTCGCCCTCGGCGCTGAGCAGGCCGTTGCCGAGGCCCGGCGCCAGGACGCGGCGCTGGAGGTCGTCCTTGCGATAGTTGGCGACGTTCTCGACCAGGAGGTGGCGGATCAGCGCCGGGTCGCTCACCACGGTGATGCGCCCCATCGCGCCGTCGCCGGCCACCACGGGCTCGATGAAGTGGTCCTCCATCCAGGTGGTGATCGGGTTGGCGCGCGCCGCCTTGAGGAATTCGAACAGGCCCATCGCCGTGCGGCGCGGCGCCGGCACCGGTGGCCGGAAGCGGGCCTGCGCGGGCCCCGCGGGGTTGATCTCGACCGTCGTCGCCATCGGCGCCATCCTTCTGAACGGCGGAGAACAGGTCGCGCCGTTTGTCGAGACGCCGGAAGAAGCGCCATCGCGATTTCGATTTGCCTGTCGTAGGTAGGCCGCGCACCGCACCGAACGTAGGGGCCACGATGTCGCCGTACGAGACCGCCACCCGCACGGAGTCCGACACGTTCGGGCCGATCGAGGTTCCGGCGCACCGGTACTGGGGCGCGCAGACGCAGCGCTCGATCCAGAATTTCAAGATCGGCACCGAGCGGATGCCGGCGCCCCTGGTTCACGCCCTGGGATTGGTGAAGCAGGCCGCGGCCCTGGTGAACCGGGATCTCCGCGGCCTCGACCCGACGGTCGCGGAGGCGATCGCGGCATCGGCCGCCGAGGTGGTGGCCGGCGCGCACGACGACGAGTTCCCGCTGGTGGTGTGGCAGACGGGCTCGGGCACGCAGTCCAACATGAACGCCAACGAGGTGATCGCGAGCTTGGCCAACGAGCGGCTGGGGGGAAAGCGCGGCGGCAAGGCGCCGGTGCACCCCAACGACCATTGCAACCGCGGCCAGTCCTCGAACGACGTGTTCCCCACCGCGATGCACATCGCGGTCTCGCGCGAGATCACCGGCCGGCTGATGCCGGCGCTGACCCACCTGCACACGGCCCTCGACGCCAAGGCGCAGGCCTTCGAGGCCATCGTCAAGATCGGCCGCACCCACCTTCAGGACGCCACGCCCGTGTCGCTCGGCCAGGAATTTTCGGGCTACGCGGCGCAGGTGGCGCTCGGCGGATCGCGGATCGCGGCGACGCTGCCCGGCGTGCTGGCCCTGGCGCAGGGCGGCACGGCGGTGGGCACCGGGCTGAACGCGCACCCGGAATTCGCAGAACGCTTCGCCGGCAAGGTCGCCGAGCTGACCGGGCTGCCCTTCACTTCGGCGGCCAACAAGTTCGAGGCGCTGGCGACGCACGACGCGCTGGTGTTCACGCAAGGGGCGCTCGCCGCGCTCGCCGCCGGCCTGTTCAAGATCGCGCAGGACATCCGCCTGCTGGCCTCGGGCCCGCGCTCGGGGCTCGGCGAGCTGTCGCTGCCGGAGAACGAGCCCGGCTCCTCGATCATGCCGGGCAAGGTCAACCCGACCCAGTGCGAGGCGATGACGATGGTGTGCGCGCAAGTCGTCGGCAACGCCACCACCGTGAGCTTTGCCGGCTCCCAGGGCAACTTCGAGCTCAACGTGTTCAAGCCTGTGATCGCCAACGCGGTGCTGCAATCGGTGCGGCTCTTGGCCGACGCCGCGGTGAGCTTCACCGACAACTGCGTCGTCGGCATCAAGGCCAACGAGGACCGCATCGCCGACCTGATGGGCCGCTCGCTGATGCTGGTGACCGCGCTCGCGCCCTCGATCGGCTACGACAGGGCCGCCGAGATCGCCAAGACCGCGCACAAGCGCGGCACGACCCTGAAGGAGGAGGCGCTGCGCCTCGGCTACGTCACGGAGGCCGAGTTCGAGCGCGTGGTGCGGCCCGAGACCATGCTGGCGCCGAGCGCCGAATAGATTGCCGAACCAGCGCAACGATCGGGAGGCGGGCGCATGGCCGAGATCATCAACCTGCGGCAGGCCCGCAAGGCGCGCCTTCGCAGCGCGCGCGAGGCGCAGGCGGCCGACAACCGCGTCGCCTTCGGCCGCCCGAAGAAGGCCAGGACCCTCCAGGAACGCAAGACGGCCCTGGAGGCCTCCCGCCACGAAGGCCACCGCCTGAAGGGCGGGACGACGGACCAAGACCCGGAGGCATGAGCGCGGGCGTCACCAAGCGTTCGGTGATGATCGCGGGCCACCGCACCAGCGTGTCGCTGGAGGACCCGTTCTGGGACGCACTGCGGGCGATCGCCGCCGCGCGCGGGCAGTCGGTGCCGGCGCTGATCGGTGCGATCGATGCCGGGCGGGGCGCGCAGAACCTGTCCTCGGCGATCCGGGTTTTCGTGCTGGCGACGTTGCAGGCGCCCGCGCCCTGACCCGGCTCAACGCCGGATGTGGAGCAGGCTCAAGGAGGCGGGCGCACCGAACGTCCGGCGGAAATCGTGGGCGAAGTGCGCCTGATCCGCAAAGCCCGCCTCGTGGGCAGCCGCGGTGAAATTGCCTCCGGCGACGACCGCGCGGATCGCCCGGCGCATCCGCATCCACGCGCGGTAGCGCCGGAACGGTACGCCCACCGATGCCGTGAACAGGTGCTGGAAGCGCGAGGCGGAGAGGCCGACCGCCCTGCCGAGCGCGGCCGCCGGCAACGTCGCCTCCGGGTTCGCGTGCAGGATCTCCATGGCCCGCGCGATCCGCCCGTCGATGCTTCGTCCCGCGCGCGGCGACGAGAACCGGAGCAGGTCCGCGAGCGCCGGGCCGGCCTCCTGCGCCGCCGCCCGATCCTCGAACAGGTCGCGCAGCGCCACCGTCTCGCCCGCATCGCCGACCAGGGCACCTGCGACCTCGCGGGTGCCGTGAAGGAGCGGAATCAGCGCCTCGTCCCCTGCCCCGCTCGGCTCGACGTAGAGCACGCCGAGGGGATCGCCGCCGAGGTCGAGTTCGTGGACGATTCCGGCCGGGATCATCGCCGTCCGGCAGGTGGTCCACGCGCCCGTCCCGACCCGCAGGCGGAACGCGCCGTAGAGCCCGGCGAGGTAGACCGGCGCGCCATGCTGGTGGCCGGCGTTGTAGCGCAGCGGCCCGGCAAAGAACGTGGTCGCGCCCGCCACGTGCCAGAGCGGTCCGAGCGCGGCGTTGCCGGCAGCACGTTCGTACAAGCGCGTGTCCTCCTGCCGCTGATAGGTCTCGCTTCAGGGTCGCGCGGCGCAGTCTGCCCCGCGGGACCAGGCAAGGGAATCGGCACGATGATCGGACTGACACGACGGCGGCTCGCCGCAACCGGCGCGGCCGCGCTGGCCGCCCCGGCGCTCGTCCTGCGGCCGGCCGATGCCGGGCCCGCGCGGCTCGGCCCGGAGACGCCGTCGCACTATCGCTTCGCCCTCGGCGCGTTCACGGTGACGATGCTGCTCGATGCCGCAGGCCTGACCGACGGCCCGTGGCCGATCGTCGGCGAGGACCGGCCGAAGGACGAGGTCGAGGCGCTGATGCGCGAGAACCGGCTCCCGGCGGCTCGCTTCCAGCCGGGCTTCACCCCCGTCCTGGTCGATACCGGGCAGGAGAAGGTCCTGTTCGATACCGGCAACGGCGCCGTCGGCTTCGTGCCCCCGCCGGCCGGCGGGCGGCTCGTCGAGCGGCTGCGCGCCGCCGGCACAGAGCCCGACGCCGTCGACGTCGTGGTTCTGACGCACTGCCACACCGACCACATCGGCGGCCTGATGCGGGACGGCCGCCCCGCCTTCCCGAACGCGCGCCTGATCGTCGGCGCGGTGGAGTACGATTTCTGGACGAAGCCCGAACGCCTCGCGGCCGCGCCCGAGGGCAACGAGGCCAAGTCGGCGCTGGTGTTCCGGTCGAACCTCGTGCCGCTCGGCGAACGGACGCGCTTCGTCGCTCCCGGCGACGCCGTGGTCCCGGGCATCCACGCGCTCGCGGCCCACGGACACACGCCGGGACACCTCGCCTTCCACGTGGAGAGCGCGGGCAGGCGGATGCTGGTCTGGGGCGATTGCGCCCACCACGAGGTCGCCTCGCTCAGCCATCCCGAGTGGCACGCCCTGTTCGACATGGACAAGGCCGCGGGTGCCGCCACGCGGCGCCGGATCTACGACATGGCCGCTGCCGACGACATCGTCGTCGCGGGCTACCACACGTCGTTCCCGTCGCTCGGCTACGTCGCGCGGGCAGGCGCCGGATATCGCTGGATTCCGGTGACCTATCAGCTCGAACGCTGAACGGCCGGCCGCCTCACTCGGCCGCCACCAGCGGCCGGTGATCGGCGAGCGCCTCCAAGGCCGCCGGCCGCGGTCCCCCGGTCGCCCAGTCCAGCAACTCCACCGTGTGCACGATCGGGATGTCCGTCCCCTTCCCGATCTGCGTGGCGCAGCCGATGTTGCCGGTGGCGATCACGTCGGGGCGCATGCGCGCGATGTTGGCGACCTTGCGGGCACGCAGCGCCCTGGCCAACTCCGGCTGGAGGATGTTGTAGGTGCCGGCCGAGCCGCAGCAGATGTGGCCCTCGGGCACGTCCTTCACCATGAAGCCGGCGGCCTTCAGCAGGCTCTTGGGCTCGGTGCGGAGGCCCTGGCCGTGCTGCATCGAGCAGGCCGAATGGTAGGCGACGACGAGGTCGCTCTCGATCACCGGCGGCCTCAGGCCGAGCGCGGCGACGTACTCCGTCACGTCCCGGGCCAGCGCCGAGACGCGGGCCGCCTTCTCGGCGTAGGCCGGGTCGTCGCGGAACAGGAAGCCGTAATCCTTGATCGTCGTGCCACAGCCCGACGCCGTGACCACGATGGCGTCGAGGCCGGCGCCGTCGGCCTCCGCGATCCAGGCGTCGATGGTGCGCTTGGCGTGCGCGTGCGAACTTTCCGCCTTGCCCATGTGGTGGGTCAGCGCCCCGCAGCAGCCCTCGCCGGCGGCATGCACCACCGCGACGCCGTGCCGGTTCAGCAGCCGGATCGCCGCCGCGTTGAAGTCCGGCCGCAGCACGCTCTGGGCGCAGCCGCGCAGCAGCGCCACGCGCTTTTCCGCGACCGCGCCGCCGGCCGCGGGGAACGTCGCGGGCCGGTCGGTCGGGTCGCGGGCCGGCAGGGCGGCGGGCGCGAGGTCGAGCATCGCCGCAAGCCGGTTGCCGATTCGCGGCAGGCGCGCCACCAGCCCCCTGAACGGGCTCCCGAGCTTGGCGCCGAGCAGCGCCAGCCGGAACCGGTTCGGGTAGGGCAGCACGAAGGCCAGCACCGCGCGCAGCAGCCGGTCGTCGAGGCGGCGCGAGAACGTCTGCTCGATATGGCTGCGGGCATGATCGACGAGGTGCATGTAGTGCACGCCGGACGGGCAGGTGGTCATGCAGGACAGGCACGAGAGGCAGCGGTCGATGTGGCGGACCACCTCGGCGCTCGCCGTCTTGCCGCCCTCCAGCATGTCCTTGATCAGGTAGATGCGGCCGCGCGGACTGTCGAGCTCGTCGCCGAGCAGCAGGTAGGTCGGGCAGGTGGCGGTGCAGAACCCGCAATGCACGCAGGTGCGCAGGATCTTTTCCGAGGCCGCCATCGCCGGGTCGGCGAGCTGGGCAAGGGTAAAGCTGGTTTGCACGGCGCGTCCTGCTGCGACTTCTTCCGGGCCGATGGCGTCGGCGGTCCGGATCGGTCCGCCTTCCTTGCCATCCTTTGAGAGCGACCGCGATGCGGCAGCGAGGCTTCGGGCGGGTCAGACCCCCGCATACATCCGCCCCGGGTTGAACACCCCCGCCGGGTCGTGCGCCGCCTTGATCCCCAGCGTCACCCGCATCAGCAGTTCGGAGAGCGGCTGAAACACCGGCACGGCCGCGCGCACGGCGTCGAGCGCGCGGATCAGCGTCGCGTGGCCGCCCTGCTCGGCGAGGGCCGTGCGGATCGCCTCCGCCCCGGCATCGTCCTCGGCCGGGACGGCGAGCCAGATCAGGCCGCCGCCCCAATCGTAGAACCAGCGCGCCGGCAGTGCCCGCCCGATCGCGGCGGCGAGCGCCGGTGCCCGCGTCGGCGCGGTCGAGATCCGCCACACCGCCTCGGTGGTGCCGGCGAAGGCCGTCGCGTCGCGGATCGCCGTCCAGAGCGCGGCGCCGGGCTCGCGCTCCACGACCTCGGCGGCGCCGAAGGGCCTGAGCAGCTTGCGCAGTTCGCCGATCCGGTAGTCCAGCGACTCCGAGAACCCTTCGAGGCGCATCAGCGTGCGGGCGTGTGCGCCTTCGAGGCCGGCCGGGAGGTGGGCCGCGCCGGTCAGCTCGAACGGCGAGCCGAGCGCGGCCGACAGAGCCGCGACCGCGCGGGCATCGTCGAGGCCGGAGAACACCAGGGTCGCGACCCGCTCCTGCACCGGCAGCACCTTGAACGTCACCTCGGTGAGCAGCCCGAGGGTGCCCCAGGCGCCGGCCATCAGCTTCACGAGGTCGAGGCCGGTGACGTTCTTCATCACCCGGCCGCCGGACTTGATCGCCTGTCCGCGCCCGTTGACGAAGCGCACGCCGATCAGGCTGTCGCGCGCCGCGCCCGCGTTGATGCGGCGTGGCCCCGAGTTGTTGGACGCCGCCACCGCGCCGAAGGTCGGCTCGCCCGCGGTGCCCATGAGTCCGCGAAAATCCATCGGCTCGAAGGGCAGCATCTGCCCGCGGGCCGCCAGCAGCGCCTGAACCTCGGCGAGCGGCGTGCCGGCGCGGGCCGAGACGACCATCTCGGCGGGCTCGTAGAGGGTGATGCCGGAGAGCCCCCGCGCCGACAGGGTCGCCTCGTCCTGCGCCGGTCGTCCGAGGCCGGCCTTGGTGTCGCCGCCGACGAGGCGGAGCCGTTCCGAGCGCGCGGCCGCCGCGCTGACGATCTCCGCGGCCTCGCCCTCGTCCCGGGGCTCGTAGGATGGCATCGCTTCCCGCCCTGCGGCCGCCTTGCCGGCGGCCTTTACGGCGGGATCATGCGGGATTGCGCCGGCCTTGCAAAGGGGAACGCGCCCGCGCGCTACGCGGCCGGCGCGGGATGGGCTGGGCGGAACCGTGCCTCCACGTGGCCGCGCAGGCCCGCGATGTCGAAGGTCCAGACGAGGATCGCGTAGAGCCCGGCGCCGACCGGCACGCAGAGCGCCAGGGCGCTCGGCGGGTCGAGGTGGCGCAGGGGCGCCAGCGCCGCCGCCATCGCGCCGCAGGCGACGGCGGCGGAGAGGATTTCGCGCCAGGGCAGGCGCAGGCGGTCCGCTCCGGTCAGCGCCCGCGCGGCGAGCCAGAGGAAGGCGGCGCCGAGACCCAGCGTCTGCGCCAGCGCGATGCCGGCGCCCCCGAGCAGCGGCGGCAGCACGAGGAGGCCGAGGCCGTTGCCGGCCAAGCCGACGGCCGCCGCCGCGATCACCGGCAGGGTGCGGCGGCGGATCTGGAAGACCGGGTTCAGGGCGAAGTGCATCATCGCGAGGCAGAACAGGCCGGGGATCAGCAGGCCGGCATAGAGACCGAACGGCCCGCGATAGGCCTCCGGCACCACCAGCGCCTGGAGGGCGGGCAGAACCGCCCAGAATCCGACGGCGCAGGGCAGCAGCAGGGCGAAGACCGTGGCGGCGTTGCCGGCCACCTGCCGCTCGGCCGCCGCCCGGCCGTGCTGCTCCTCGGCGCGCACGGCGAGTTGGAACAGCAGCAGGTCGAGCGCCGTGCCGAGCATGGTCAGGCTGCGCGCGGTGACGTCGGCGGCCAGCGCGAAGTAGCCGGCCTCGGCGAAGCCCGCCTGCGCCGCGATCGTCCCGCGGTTGAGGAAGGGCAGCGCCTGGTAGACGGCGTTCGCCGCGATCAGGGGCAGGCCGTAGCGCAGGAACAGCCGCCACGTCTCGCGGACCTTCGACCCCTCGCGCGCGGTCTCGGGATCGCGCAAGGGGCGGCGCAGGATCAGCACGGCGAGGAGCTGGCTGAGGCCGGCGGCCGCCAGCACCCAGGCGGGCTCTCGCAGGAACCACGCGGCGCCGGCCATCATCGCGAGGGCGAGCAGGTTCTTGACCGCGACGAGGCCGAAATACAGCCGCCCGTCGAAGCGCGCGCGCGCGAGCGCCGCGTGGTAGTCGAACACCCCGATGCCGAGGGCCGCGAGCATCGCGCCGCAGAGGATCGCGCCGCGCCCGTCCGCGCCCGCGCCGAGCCCGAGCCCGCCGCACAGGGCGGCGGCGGCGAGCAGCACGACCGCCAGGATCGTGTAGGCCCGGTCGAGGCCGTGCCGAATCCACGGCTCGGTCGCGCGCACGCGGGCCGAGTAGAACCGGGTCGCCGAGAGCCGCAGCCACTCGAACAGCACGGTGTTCAGGACGATGGCACCCGCAGTCGCCAGCGCGAAGCGGCCGAAATCGGCCGGTCCCAGCAGCTTGGCGATGATCAGCCCGAGGGCGAAGTTCAGCCCGGCGTTCAGGATGAAAGCGGCGATCACGGCCATGGGCTAAGCCTTCGGGAGACGACCCGGTGCGGGCAGGCGCGGGGCTAGGAGCGACGATCTAGCGCGAGGCTGATAACACTCCCTGAATCCGGCACGACGCGGGTGCGGGTGGCGCACACTACGCCCTCGACCGGGAGGGGGACGCGCCGTCGAGCGCGCGCTCGTAGCACCACGCCTCCATCCCGTCCTCGTAGTAGCCTTCGCGCACGGAGAAGCGCGTGTACCCGCGGCGCTCGTAGAGCCGCAGGCCGGCGCCGTTGTCGGCCCGAACCTCCAGCGTGAGCCGCGTGCAGCCGTGGCGGCGGGCCTCGGCCTCGACGGCCTCCATCAGGCGACCCCCGAGGCCGAGGCCGGCGCGGGCGGAGGAGACCGCGATCGAGGACAGCCGGGCGCCGCGGCTGTTCCTGCGGCGCTCGAGGGTTGCCGCGCCGACCAGCACGCAGGCTCCCTCCCCCTCGTCGAGGAGCATCACCAGAACGCTCATCGTCGCCGACCGGATCGCGTGGCGGATCGCGCGGCGCTCGGCCCGGTCGGTGGCGAAGGTCGCGTGCTCCAGGGCGACGAGGGCGTCGAGATCGTCGAGGCGAGCGGCGCGCACCGTCACCCGGCCCCCCTCGGGGCGGCTCGCGCCGTCATCCGTCGCGGCACCGCCCGAGCGTCTCACCTCGACCATGGATGCCCGCCGCGTCGTCTGAGTGGATGTGAGATGCAGGTCCGGCTCCGCACGGGGATGACGGAGCAACGGGGATTCCGCGCCGACGAAGGCCGGCCGCGGCGCCGTACCGGCCGGCCTGAAATGCCCGCTCGGGGGCCGCTTGGAAAGCCCACGGCGGCGGCGGCGGTGCACGTGGGCAACATCCTGGGGACGCGTGCGGGATTTGCTGCGCCGCGGCGCGAAATTCCCCTTGTGGCGGGCGTCCGCGGTCCGTATATGACCCTTGCCCAATTTCGCACGTGCCTGTGGCCGCGTGTCGGTTGGTGGGCATCCGGCCAACTGCCGGACAGCCGCCAGGGGTCTTAAAGGATCGATGGTCGACAGGGTGGATTCCCTCCGGCCGGCATCCAGGTGGCAACACCGGACCCCGACAACAACCGGCAGCCGGAGGCGAAACCGGCGAACCCCGCTCTCCACGGGGGACGCAGCTTAAAGCAACGACGAACGGGCTTTTTTGGTCTCGTCGGCCCTCCAAAGGCCGGCACCGAAGAGGCTTGTTTCTCTTTGCCCGGCGTGCGGATGGCAACCCCATCCAATCCACGGCAGCTTCCGGGTGCTGATGCGCCCGCACGGATCGTCGCGTCTCCAAAGCGCGCGGGTCCGGGCGACGCATCGCCCCCAGACGCCGGCGGTCCGCATGGGCCGTCACATCTTCGATCGTGCGCCCCGCGTGAAGGGCGCCGCGAACCTGTGGGTTGGAACCGACATGACCGATCGCATCCGCGACTTCCTGCGCGTCCGCCGCGACCTCGGCCGCGACGAGGGCCCCGTGATGGTCCTCGACCTCGACGTGGTGCGCGAGAACTACACCGCCTTCGCGCGGGCTCTCCCCGACACCCGCGTGTTCTACGCCGTCAAGGCGAACCCGGCCCCCGAGGTGCTGCGGCTCTTGGCCGACATGGGCTCGTGCTTCGACACGGCGTCGGTCGCCGAGATCGAGATGGCGCTGTCGGCCGGCGCCACCGCGAACCGGATCTCGTTCGGCAACACCATCAAGAAGGAGCGCTGCATCGGTCGCGCGCTCCGTCTCGGCATCCGGCTGTTCGCCGTCGATTGCGAGGCGGAGGTCGAGAAGATCTTTCGCGCGAGCGTCGCGGCCGGCATCGAGGTCGCCGACGTGCAGGTATTCTGCCGCATCCTGTGCGACGGAGCCGGCGCCGACTGGCCGCTGTCGCGCAAGTTCGGGTGCGAGCCGGAGATGGCCGTCGACGTGCTGGAGCATGCCCATCGCCACGGCCTCGCGGCCTACGGCGTGTCGTTCCACGTCGGCTCGCAGCAGGGCAACACGGAAGCCTGGGACGGGGCGCTCGCCGCGGCCTCGGCGATCTTCCGCGAGTGCGGCTCGCGCGGCATCAGCCTGTCCATGGTCAACCTCGGCGGCGGCTTCCCGACCAAGTACCTCAAGCAGGTGCCGGGTGTGGAATCCTACGGCGACGCGATCTTCCGCGCGCTGACCAAGCACTTCGGCAACCGGCTGCCGGAGACGATCATCGAGCCGGGCCGCGGCATGGTCGGCAATGCCGGGCTGATCGAGGCCGAGGTGGTGCTGATCTCGAAGAAGTCGACGGCCGAGGACGAGGTGCGCTGGGTCTACCTCGACATCGGCAAGTTCGGCGGCTTGGCCGAGACCATGGACGAGTCGATCCGCTACCCCGTGCGCACCGACCACGACGGCGACCGCATGAGCCCGTGCGTGCTCGCCGGCCCGACCTGCGACTCGATGGACGTGCTGTACGAGCGCGACCACTACCCGCTGCCGATCTCGCTCTCGATCGGCGACAAGGTGCTGATCGAGGGCACCGGCGCCTACACCACGACCTACGCGGCGGTGGCCTTCAACGGCTTTCCCCCGCTCCAGCAGATCGTGATCTGATCGTCGATCGGTTCCGGGCGGCTCGGTCGCCCGGAACCGGCAAGGCTTCAATTCCCAACCGACATCGCCCGCTCCGTTCGGCCCGCCTTCCTACGGCGGGTCCTGCGGGGTGCTGCGTTCCCCATGCGTCACGAGAAGACGGGGAGGCTACGGCCGTGATCCAGATCCGTGCGGAGCACCACCGCGACGTCGCGGCGCGCGAGCGCCTGCTCGACGCGTGCTTCGGCACCAACCGATCCGCGAAAACCTCCGAGCGGCTGCGCGAGGGCCGCCTGCCCGCGCGCGGCCTCGCCTTCTGCGCGACCCGCGCCGGCCGCCTCGTCGGGACGTTGCGCCTGTGGCACGTCGAGGCCGGCGCCGGCCGACCCGCCCTGCTGCTCGGGCCGCTCGCCGTCGATCCGGCGCTTCAGGGCCAGGGCCTCGGCCGCGTGCTGATGCAGGCGGGGCTGGGCCGGGCGGAGGCGCTCGGCCACGGTGCCGTGCTGCTCGTCGGCGACGCGCCGTACTACGCGCGCTTCGGCTTCGCGGAAGATGCGGCCGCTGCCTTGACGCTGCCCGGTCCCTTCGCGCGCGAGCGCTTCCTCGGGCTGGAACTGCGCCGCGGTGCCCTCGACGGCGCGGAGGGGCTGGTGCGCGCAGCGGCCATCCTCGCTCAAGCGGATGCCGGCTGCATCGAGGAGGCGGCCGAGCGACGAAGCGCAGCGTGAGGAACGGGCGGCGCGCGATCGCCCCGCTCAGGCATCGGCCGCCTCGGAGGGCGCGGTCTCCGCATCGGGCATCGCCGAGCAAAGCGAGGCAGCGCGGTGATGACCGTTCCCATCCCACGGGCGCCTGGGTCCAGCCGAACGATGTCGTGCCCGCAACGGGGTTCGACAGGGTTCAGGCTCAGCAGAGTGGAACTCGTGCAAGGGCACGCGCGGCTGCCGCGTCCGACAGGCTCCTGAATCGTTTTCAGCTCGGCCTATGACGCAACCCGAGCTGCCCGCCGATCAGGCGGTCCACAAGGCGGCTCGGGAGCGTCGTCGGCAGGGTCCAGTTCAGCAGCTTGCCCGGCACCGGCGCGTAGCGCGCCCGCGGCTTGGCCGCCGTGAGCGCCGTCCGCACGACCTCACCGATCTGATCGGACGTCAGCCCCTTGCGTCCGTTCTCGATCATGGTGTCCCGGAACGCCCGGAACGGCCGCTCCCACATCGTACCCGCGAGGTGGGCGGACGGGGCGGCTTCCGCCTTGTCCCAGGTCGGCGTCGCGACGGCACCCGGGCCCACGATGACCACGTCGATGCCGACCAGTTGCAGCTCCCGGCGCAGACTCTCGGAGAAGCCCTCCACGCCGTGCTTGGACGCGGCGTAGGCGCCCAGGAACGGCGGGCCGATCCTGCCGCCGACCGAGCTGATGTTGACGATCCGCCCCTTCGGTCCTTCGAGGCCCGGCTCCGCGCCGAGCAGCGGCGCGAAGGCGCGCGTGACGGCGAACATGCCGATCAGGTTCACCTCGATCTGCCTGCGGAAGTCGGCGACCGTCTGGACCAGCAGCGGGTCGGCCAACGCCATGCCGGCATTGTTCACCAGTCCGTCGAGGGTGCGGCCGCCCAGGTGCGCCCGGACCACGACGGAGGCCGCGACGATGGCCGCGTCGTCCTCGACGTCGAGGACGAGCGGGACGAACGCCTCGCCGAGCTCGGCCCGGAGGGTCCGGGCGTCCGCCTCCTTGCGCACGCTGCCGAACACCTGCCAGCCGCGCTTCACCATCACGGCTGCGATGCCTCGGCCGATGCCGGTGGAAACACCGGTGACGACGACGCTCTTCATGTCGGACATCCCTTGTTGACAATGTCAACGTAAGCGCATTGTTGACGTTGTCAACGGTGTCGATCAAGCGTGCGCCATGATCGAGAACACCAAGGGACGCCTCGTCGCGGCGGCGTCCGATCTGCTGGACGCCGGCGGCCAGGGCGCGGTGACGCTGAGGGCCGTCGCCGAGATCGTGGGCGTGTCGCACAACGCACCCTACCGGCACTTCCGCGACCGCAACGCCCTGCTCGCCGCGGTCGCGGAGCGGGACTTCGACGGATTGCGGGACGCGTTCCAGGCGACGGCGGACGACCTGCGGGAAGCCGGTCCGGCGCTGCGAGCGGCCGCGATGGTGCTGGTCGCCTACGCGCGGGCGCATCCGGCGCGATACCGCCTGCTGTTCAGCGACCCGGGCCTGGTCTCCGCCGGCGGGACCATGGAGGTCGCCGCCTGGGGGGCGTTCCAGACTTTTAACGCGATCGTCGAACGGTGCGGGTTCGGCGATCGCCTCGAAGCCGTCGAGACGGAACGGCTGACCGGGCTGATCTACGCCACGCTGCACGGGGCGATCGACCTCGATCTCGGCGGTCGCGCGCGGGACGCCAAGGGGCTCGGCAGCATCGAGGCGACCGTGGATCTCCTGCTGGCTCTCCTGGCACGGACCGGCGCGCCGGCGGCCGCGCCTGCTGATCGATGACGCGCCGTCCTCGGCGGCGGGTCGCGTGGTTCTCCGGCCCCGTCGCGTGGATCAAGCTGCGCACGCGTCGCGGCGCGAACGCCTTGAGGCGTGTCACCGCCCGGCCGGTGCCGGGTCGATCGCCGGCAGTTCGTTCGGCGGGAGCGCCGATCCGGCGGCGGCCTGCGGACCGGTGACGCCCCGGGCGCGGTTGGCGAGCGCGATCGTCAGCCGCTCGGCGGCCTCGGACTGCATCACGGCCAGCACCTCGGCCATCTTGCGCGGGTTCATCGCCAGGACGAGGGGCACCAGCACGTCGTGGCCGAGGCGGTCGAAGACCCTGGCGGCGTCCTTCGGCTTCATCGTCTCGTACATGGTGACGATGTTCTTCAGGCCGGCTCTCTCCGCCTCGGCCTTGCCCTTGCCGGAGACGTCGACCCGCTCCTCCGCCTGCTTGAGGTCGCCGAGACCGGATTCGAGCTTGCGCTCGGCCTCGCCGAGCATCCGCTCGCGCAGCTCCAGCTCGTCGCCCTTCTGCTTGAGCGCGTCGCGGCGGGCGCCGAGCTTCTCCAGCAGCGCGCGCTCGGTGGCCGAGACCGGCTCCGGCATCGGCGGCTGCGCCCTCGGCGGCGGTTCGGACTTCTTGCCTTCCGCCTTCTCCGGCTCCTTGGGCGTGACGGACCCCGTCGTCGACGGGTCGGGCGGCTCGTAGCCCGTGCGGGCCTTGGCCAGCACGCGGGCGAAGGCGGGCAGCTCGGTGCCGGCCTGCGGCGTCTCCACCGTCATCGCGACGAGCTTCAGCACCAGCAGGCCGCCGGCGGCGAGCGTCACGGCATCGATCAGGCGCAGGCGCACCGGTCGCGAAGGGCGAAGGCGCGAGCGGCCGAGCGGCGTCCGCGCCTTCCGCGCAACGGCTCCCCCGACGGGTGCGACGGACGTCGGATCGGCCTTGGCGGGCGGTCTGCGCGTCATGCGGCCCGGCTCTGGACGCGCCTGAGCGCACGTTCGGTCATGGCGAGCGCAGCGGCCGCAGCCGCGCCCAGGCGCTCTCCGTGCGGACCTTCGGGATGCGGAGGCTCCGCGGCGGCGCGAACGGCTGGGCGCGGGCTCGCGGCGACCGCGTGCGCACGGGCGGGCTCCGCGGCAGGGGCGCTGCCGCCCCGCACCTGCGCGACGATCGCGCCGATGCGGCTGATGACGCCCTCGCCGGCCTCGACCTGCGCGGAGAGGTCGGCCGCGTAGCGCTCGGCGGTGCCGAGCCGTTCGGCGAGCGTCCGGTCGCACTCGTCCAGCGCCCCACGCAGGCCGGCGATGGCGCGCTCGGCGGTCGCGGTCGCCACCATCAGGTCGCCGATGGTCTGCCGGAGCGCCGCCTCGTCGCCCTTGAGCTGGGCGATGCGGCGCGACAGCCGCATCGACGACACGATGGTGGCGACGAGGAGGACCGCGACGAGGCCGTCGGCGGCGAGCGTGACGAGGAGGCTCATGACCCAGGAATCCTTCGTCGTCAGCCGTCGCTGCGGTTGTTCATCGAGGCCTCGTAGGCCTGGAGCGTCGTGCGGGAGCGCCGCAGGGGGCGCGTCACCTGCACGGCGATGCTGTCGTCGACCCGCCCGATCCGCCCCTGCGTCAGGGCCCACGCACCGCAGCGGACGGTGATGAGGTCGCTGGGCTTGGCGTCGAACATCAGCGTGTCGCCGACCTTCAGCGCCATGACGCGCTTCAACGGCAGCATCATCTCGTGGAGCACCGCCTCCATCGCCACGTCCGCCTGCCAGATCTCGGTGGCGAGGTGCCCCTCCCAGACGTGGTCGCGGCCGAGCTTCTCGCCCATGAAGCTCTGCATGAGCAGTTCACGGATCGGCTCGATGGTGGCGTAGGGGAACAGGATCTGCAGCAGGCCGCCGCGCCCGTCCATGTCGAGGCGCAAGGAGATCAGGATCGCGGCGTTGGCCGGCCGCGTGATCGTGGCAAAGCGCGGGTTGGTCTCGATCCGGTCGATCGAGAAGCGCACCGGCGAGAGCGGCTGGAACGAGAGTTCGAGGTCGCCGAGGATGATCTCGACGAGCCGGCGCACGAGCTGCATCTCGATCGTGGTGAAGGGGCGCCCGTCGAGGCGACTCGACGAGCCGCCGCGCTTGCCCCCGAGCAGGAGGTCCAGCGTCGAGTAGGCGAGGTTCGACTCGACCGTGACGAGGCCGGAATTCTCCCACGCGTCGGCCTTGAACACCCCGAGCAGCGTCGGGAGCGGGATCGCGTTGAGGTAGTCGCCGAAGCGCACCGAGGTGATGTTGTCGAGCGTCACCTCGACGTTGTCCTGGAAGAAGTTGCGCAGAGAGGTCGACAGCAACCGGATCATCCGGTCGAAGACGATCTCCAGCATCGGCAGGCGTTCGTACTGGACGACGCCCGAATCGACGATGGCGCGCACGCCCCCGGCCCCGGAGGCCGAGAGCTCGCGCAGCGAGAAGCCGAGGACGTCGTCGATCTCGTCCTGGTTGAGGATGCGGTCGTTGCCGGCGAGTTCGGGGAGATTGTCGGTCTCCCCGTCCTCGATCATCGTCGCCCACTCGGCGGCGACGTCGCTGGCGTTGCGCGTGGTGCCCTGCTCGGCTAATGCCGCGCCCCATTCCTCGGCGAGCGAGGCGTCGCCGCCCTCGGCCGCCTGCTCCAGCAGGGCCGCCGACCAGTCGTCCTCCGCGTTCGGGTCGTCGGGTTCCATGGTCCGCTCGATTCGGGGGCGCCGCGGCGGTTGCCTCGGGCTGTTTACGGGCGATGCGAAGCGGTGGAGCGGGCACGCCCGCCGCGTCCTACTGGACGATCACGTCCTTGAAGAGCACCGCCTCGACCTTGGCCGGATAGACCGCGACGTTGACGCGGCGGAGCAGTTCCTCGCGCAGGCGGTAGAGGCCGAGCGAGCCCGAGAGGTCGCTGCTGCGCAGGTCGCGCATGTAGACCTGCAGCGCGTCCTCGACCCGGGGCATGAGCGGCTTCACCTCGCCCTCGACCTTGGCGTCCTTCAGTTCGAGGGCGATGCGCAGCTTGGCGAACTTGGCCTTGTCCGGGCCTGCGTCGGGGCTGAGGTTCAGCACCATCTCGCGGATGTCGAGGAACACCGCCGGCTTCTTCACCTCGGCGGTCTGCTCGGCGTGCTCGGCTTCCGCGTGCGCGGCGGCCCGCTTCTTCATCAGGAAGCCGCCGCCGGCACCGCCGACGATCAGCACCGCCGCGGCGATGACGATGAGCTTCTTCCTGCTTTTCGGGGCTTCGGCCTGCCCGCCTTCGCCGTCGGCGGCGGGCGCCTTCTTGGGCTTCTTGGCCATGAGGGGTGTGTCCGCGATCGTCCCGTGATCGTCCGGGGCGCGTGAGGCCCCGACCCGATCGCATCCGGTATCGGCGGCCACGGTTAACGCGCCGTTAAGGCGGCAAAACCTGCCGGGTCGGCTTTGCCGCCGGACCGGTCCGGCGCCCGGCAGCCAAGCCGCGCAATTCAGTCAAACCCTTGTGGAATAATCCGAAAAGATCCGCGTACCGGATGGCACGGGGGATGCGGCTGAGGTCGTCGCCGCCGCCGCGGCACGAACGGTCGAGTCCACGATGCAGAATGCCCTCCTCGTCGGCGTGTCGAGCCAAGCCGCGCTTCAGCGCGAGCTCGACGTGATCGCCAACAACATGGCGAACGTCTCGACCACCGGCTTCAAGGGGCGCAGCACCCGCTTCCAGGAGTACCTGATGCCGACGGCCAGCGCGGATTCGTTCTCCGGCTCGGACCGCCGCCTCTCCTACGTGATCGACCAGGGCACCGCGCTCGACCTCGGCCAGGGCGCGATCGAGCCGGACGGCAACCCGGTGCACGTGGCGATCCAGGGCGAGGCGTTCTTCGCGGTGAAGACGCCGCAGGGGGAGCGCTACACCCGCAACGGCGCCTTCGAGGTCGACGCGCAGGGGACGCTGGTCAACAGCGACGGCTACGCCGTGCAGGGCGAGGGCGGCCCGATCACCATCAACGCGCAGGAGACCGGGCTCTCGATCGGCCCGGACGGCACGGTCTCGACCAACCTCGGCGTGCGGGGCCGCGTGCGGCTCGTCACCTTCGCCAACCCGCAGCGGCTCACCAACGCGGGCGCAAACCTCTACACCTCGACCGACCAACCGCAGGCCGCCGGGATCAAGGGGCGGCTCGAATCCGGAGCGCTGGAGCGCTCCAACGTCAAGCCGGTGCTCGAGATGACCCGGCTGATGGACGTGAACCGGGCCTACGCCATGGTCTCCAGCGTGATCACGCGCCTCGACGACCTGCGGGGCACGGCGATCCGCCGCCTCGCCGACGTCGCCTGATCGGGAGCCGCCGCGATGCGCGCGCTCTACGCCGCCGCCACGGGCATGGCGGCACAGGAACTCAACGTCCAGGTCATCTCCAACAACATCGCGAACCTGCGCACGACGGGCTACAAGCGCCAGCAGGCCCATTTCCAGGATCTGCTCTACCAGAACCTGCGCCGGGCCGGCGCCTCGACCTCGGACCAGAACACGCAGCTCCCCGCGGGGCTGGCGATCGGCTCGGGCGTGAAGACGGTCTCGACCGCCCGCATCATGTCGCAGGGCACGCTGACCTCGACGGAGAAGGACTACGACGTCGCGATCCGCGGCGAGGGCTTCTTCCGCGTGACGATGCCGGACGGACGCACCGCCTACAGCCGCGACGGCTCGTTCGACCTCTCCGCCCAAGGTCAGCTCGTCACCCGCGACGGCTACCTCCTCGATCCCGGCATCACGGTGCCGAACACCGCCACCGCCGTGACCATCAGCGCCACGGGCGCGGTGCAGGCGACCCTGCCGGGCCAGACTGCGCCGCAGACCCTGGGGCAGTTCCAGCTCGCCCGCTTCGTCAACAAGACCGGCCTCGAATCGGTCGGCGACAACCTGTTCATCGAGAGCGCGGCCTCGGGGCCGGCGATCAGCGGGCTGCCGGGGGCGGAGGGCTTCGGCAACCTTCAGCAATCGTACCTGGAGGAGGCCAACGTCAACGCGGTCACCGAGATCTCGTCGCTGATCGCGGCGCAGCGCGCCTACGAGATGAACTCGAAGGTCGTCACCGCCGCCGACCAGATGCTCTCCACCACCTCGCAGATGTTCCGCAGTTGACAGCGCTCACGAGACCGACGGTCATGCCTCTCCTCAACGATCCGCAGAACGCCGACCCGAGGCCGCCCGCCCGCGTCGCGCCGCTCGGCCCCGGCGTGCTGCTGCGCGCGGCCCTGGCGTTCCTCGCGCTGGCGGCGCTCGGCGCCTACACCCTGCCGGCGCTGGCGGACGGGCCGATGCGCCTGCGCGGCGACGTCACGGCCCGCGGCGACGTGCTGACCCTGGACGATCTCGTCGAGGGCGCGCCGGCCGCGGCCGCCAAGCGCCCGATGTTCCGGGCGCCGGCGCTCGGCGCCACCGGGACGATCCAGGCCCGGCGCATCGTCGAGGCGCTCGCGGCCCTCGACCTCGGCGCGATCGAGACCGGCGGACGCCTCCAGGTCGCGGTGCAGCGCGCGGCCCGCCGGGTCGGCCCGCAGGAGATCGAGGCGGCCCTGCGCCGCGCCCTCGAAGCGGGCTACGGCCTCGACGCGAAGACCGTCAGCGTCCGCCTCGACGGCGACGCGCCGACGCTCCTGGCGCCGGTCGATCTCGACGGACAGGTGTCGGCCCTCGACCTGACCTACGACCCGCGCTCCCGCCGGATCGGCGGCCTCGTGAGCCTCGGCGAGCGGCAGGCGTCGCTGCGCGTGTCCGGCGTCGTCGTCGAGATGCGCGAGGTCGCGATCATCAACCGCACGATCAACCGCGGAGAGCCGGTCACAGGGGCCGACCTCGCGATCGAGCGCCGCCCGCGCGAGGGTGCGCCGCCGGACGCGCAGGGGTCCGTCGCGAGTCTGGCCGGCGAGGTTGCGCAGCGCACCCTCACCGCGGGCGCGATCCTCCGGCAGGGCGACACCGCGCCGCCGGACCTCGTGGCGCGCGGCGAGGCGGTGACCATCGTCTACGACTCGCCCGGCATCAGCCTCGCGATGCGCGGCCAAGCGACCGATGCCGGGCGGCTCGGCGCCACCGTGAACGTCGTCAACGTCGCATCGAAGAAGGTGCTCCAGGCCGTCGTCGTCGGGCCGGGCCGGGTCTCGGTCGGCCCCGCCCCGCTCCAGCGGCAGGCGAGCGCCGAGCCGCCGAACACCCTCCGCTGACCGCGTCCACAGCATCGAACAGGATCGACACGATGCGTCATCGTCCGCGTGCCCTGCCGCTCGCCGCAACGCTCCTGGCCTGCACGGGCCTCGGCGCCTGCAACACCGTCGACCGCCTCGCGCAGGTCGGCGCGACGCCGAACCTCTCGGCGATCGAGGACCCGACCGCGCAGGCCGGCTACAAGCCGGTGCGCCTGCCGATGCCGGACGTGCAGCCCGTCTCCTACGCGCCGAACTCCCTGTGGCGGACGGGCTCGCGGGCCTTCTTCAAGGATCAGCGCGCCGCGCGGATCGGCGACCTCGTGACGGTGAAGGTCAACGTCACGGATCAGGCCAACATCTCGAACGAGACCAAGCGCTCGCGCTCGAACGCGGAGGGCTTCGGGGTCCCGAACGCAGGGGGCCTGGAGAAGAACGCCGCGGTGCTGGCCGCCGGGGTCACACCGGACAAGCTGCTCACCGCCACGTCCAACACGTCGAGCGACGGCGCGGGCTCGGTGCAGCGCACCGAGACGGTGTCGACGAACGTCGCGGCCATCGTCACGCAGGTGCTGCCCAACGGCAACCTCGTGGTCGAGGGCAAGCAGGAGATCCGGATCAACTTCGAGGTGCGCGAGCTGATCGTGGCCGGCGTCGTCCGGCCGGAGGACATCGAATCCGACAACACCATCGATTCCACCAAGATCGCGCAGGCGCGCATCGCCTACGGCGGCCGCGGCCAGATCACCGACGTGCAGCAGCCCCGCTACGGCCAGCAGCTCGTCGACATCCTGCTGCCGTTCTGATCGCCCGCCGGTGCGCCACGACCGCGCCCGACGTGGATCATCCGCGGCAAGGTCCAGCCGGCTGTGCCCGGTGCCTCGCCGCGGGAGACCGTGCTTCTTCGTTCCGGCCGCGCCGCAGGACCGGAAATCAGTCGTCGCGGTAGACGCGTTCGCGCCGCTCGTGGCGTTCCTGCGCTTCGAGGGACAGCGTCGCGATCGGCCGGGCATCGAGCCGGCGCAGGGAGATTGGCTCGCCGGTCTCCTCGCAGTAGCCGTAGGAGCGGTCCTCGATGCGGGCGAGCGCCGCGTCGATCTTGCCGGTGAGCTTGCGCTGCCGGTCGCGGGCGCGAAGTTCGATCGCACGGTCGGTCTCCGACGAGGCGCGGTCGGCGATGTCGGGATGGTTCTCGTTCTCGCTCTGGAGCGCCACCAGGGTGTCCTGCGCCTCCCGCAGGATATCGCTCTTCCAGCCGAGCAGCTTGCGCCGAAAGTACTCGCGCTGGCGCTCGTTCATGAAGGGCTCGTCGTCGGACGGAACGTAGCCGTCCTCCAGCGTCACCTTCGCCATGCGTCGCCCTTCCATGTCGCGTACGGCCGGTCTGCGGCGAGAGTTCCGTGCCGTATAGTCGAGGTGGATTCCGGCGACAACGCACCCTCGTGCAAGCTGCGGATGGCGCGGTTACGGCGCCGATTCATGCGGCAAAGGCGCCACGGTCGGCAGCATCGATCGACGATTGATGTCCTCAGTCTCGATCGACCCGCAGGCGGCGCAGGGCATCCGCGATGTCGTCCGCGACCTGCCGGGCGAGCGGGTGCCGGTAATGGGTCTGGTCGAAGAACAGGGCGGCGTCGCGGGTCTCCGGGCGATCGCGGCGCCAATCGAGCACCGCGGCACGGGGATGGGCGGCGAGCGCCCCGGCGAGCGCCTCGCGGCAGGCGGCGTCCGCCCGCGCGCGCCCCGTGCCGGGGCGCGGAAGTCCGGCCGCGTAGAGCGGCGGGAACACCAGGACGACCGGCGTCGCCCGCGGCACGCGGCCGAGCGCGGCGGCGAAGCGCGCGGCGGCGGGGAACGGTCCGGCGCGGTGGGGGTCGGGCGCGTCCGGAGCGGGCCGGTCGCGGTCGGCCGCGAGGCGCGGGTCGTCGGCGTCGCCGAGGCGCAGGTAGTCGGGCTCGTAGTCCCACCAGCCGTCGGCCGGGCTCAGCGGACGCCGCCGGCGCATCAGCCAGCCGCTGCGGCCCACCACCTCCTGCGCCACCGAGAAGCGCATCAGGCCGCGGAGGTAGGCGGGTACGTCCGAGGAGAGCAGCCAGAACGGAAACGGCTTGGCGTTCGGCAGCGCCGGATCATCGGTGCACCAGTACTCGTCGGCGGCGACCACCACCGCCTCCGGCCCCGGATGGTGGCGCAGGTACCAGTCGAGGATCAGGAACTGCTCGCCGGGTCCGGTCGCGGGCACCGCGAGCTGCACGAAGGCAATGCCGGTCAGCGCCGAGAGCCGCGCCGGCTCCACGAGCTGGATGTGCGAATTGCCGATGATCGCGCCGGTGAAGGCCGGATCGCGCCCGCGGCTCGCCGAGGCCGTGCGCGGCCCCTGGGGCCGGACGCCGCCCACCGAGAACAGGGTCGAGCGCCCGCTGTCGTAGGGATCGATCGCGTAGGCGAGGCCGAGATAGCCGAGCGCGAGCCCGGCCGCCGTGCCGAGGGCGAGGCGGACGAAGCGGTGCCAGGCCGCATCGGGCGTGAGGCTCGCCATCGCGTCAGAACTGGAAGTAGATGAACTCGTAGTTCGCATCGTCCCCGATCTTGAGCAGGACGATCACGAACAGCAGCCCGAAGGCCGCCGCAAGCAGCCGGTGCGGCGGCAGCCGGTGCACGGCGGCCCAGGCGCTCGGGCCCAGCGTCGCGACGGCGGCCGCGACCGCGATGGTGCGCCACTTGAAGCCCGAGCCGGCGGGGCCGAGGCCGAAGAGCCCCTTGAACACGATCAGCGCCGCCTCGAAGCTCGCCGCGCGGAACAGCACCCAGGTCAGCACCACGAACAGCGCGGTGAGCGCCCACCCGAGGATCGCGGGCATGCGCAGGCCGGCCCGACGGAACAGGATGCCGGCACCGAGGCCGAGGCCGTGCAGGGCCCCCCAGGCGACGAAGGTCAGCCCCGCCCCGTGCCACAGGCCGCCGAGCGTCATCGTGGCGAAGAGCGCCGCGACCTGGATCGCGAGGCCGCGCCGGTTGCCGCCGAGCGGGATGTAGAGGTAGTCGCGCAGGAAGCGCGACAGGGTCATGTGCCAGCGCCGCCAGAAGTCGCGCAGGGACGCGGCGCGGTAGGGCACGTCGAAGTTCTGCGGCAGCACGAGGCCGAACAGCAGGGCGATGCCGAGCGCCATGTCGGTGTAGCCCGAGAAGTCGAAGTAGATCTGGAAGGTGAAGCCGAGCGTCGCCTGCCACGCCTCGGCCGCGGTCGCGGCCTTGCCGGCGGCGGCGGCCTGGAAGACCGGGTTGACGTAGGCCGCCAGGGGATCGCCCAGGAACACCTTCTTGGACAAGCCGACGGTCAGCAGCATCAGCCCGCGCGCGATCCGCTCGGCGGCGTCGGGCCGCGCGTAGGGGCGCTCGTCGAACTGGTGCATGATCTCGCTCCAGCGCACGAGCGGGCCGGCGAGAACCTGCGGGAAGAAGGCGATGTAGAGGGCGTACTTGGTCAGGCCGTAGGCCGGGGCGCGGCCGGCCCGGAGATCCGTCAGGTACATGATGTGGTGGAAGGTGAAGAACGAGATGCCGAGCGGCAGCACCCAGCCGGGCCGCGGTGCGCTCAAGCCCGGGATCAGGTTCGCGAGATCGCTGAGGAAGTCGAGGTACTTGAACAGCGCCAGCACCGCGAGGTTGCCCGCGACCGCCGCCGGGATCAGCCACGCGCTCCGGCGGCGCAGGAAAGCCCGGGCGACGAGCCAGTTCGCGAGGATCGAGCCGAGCAGCAGCGGCACGAATCGCGGGTCCCACCAGCCGTAGAAGACGAGCGACAGCGCGACCAGCAGCGGCAGCCGCCAGCCGGGCCTGTAGCGCGCGACGAGCGCGTGCAGCGCCAGCGCGGCCGGCAGGAAGGCGAGAAGGAAGACGAAGGAGTTGAACAGCATCGGCCAGCGGCGGCGAGCGGGAGGCCCCGGCCCCGTTCGAGTCAGACCGCGGGCGCCGCCTTGTCGGGGATCGGCCGCGATGCGTCAATCGAGGCGCGGCGGCCACTGGAGAAGCGGCAGGCGTACCGGTCAGCACCTTCGTGCCGGTCGCGGCGCGCTGGCGAGCGGACGCCGACTCTGCCAGCCTCGCGGCGCGGCCGCCGCCCGAGCCCCCTCGATCCTGAAGCCCGATGCCGGCGTGAGCGCCGGTCGATGCCGCGCCCCCTGACGCGCGGCGGTCACGGCCGCGACCTCACGGCTCCATCGCGCCTGAAGGGTTTCCCCCGTGATCGACGGCATGGTCTCCTCGACGCTCCTCACCCTGATCGTGATTCCGGCAGTCTACGCCCTGGTCAAGGGCCGCGGCCTCCCGGGCGCGACGGTCCGGCGTGCCGACCTATCCCGACCGGCCGCCGCCTGATGCCGCCGGGGTCTCGGAGCGCGGCAGTGCGTTTCACCGCCAGAGCGCGCTCCGCCGAAGTGGGCGCCGGTTCGGTGGAGAGCGCGACGCAACAAAGACTTGGAGCCGCGCCCGATTGCAACGCGATCGGGCGCGGCTCCAGGCGGCAAGAACTCCATTGCGAGGCAGGACCGCGATCGTCGCGCGCATCCGGTCATTCTTCCAGGAGGCGCACCCGCTCTTCCGCCGTGAACTCGCCGTGCAGGGCCTCGGCCTCGAGGTGTGCTTCGAGGTCGCGCTGCAGCGCGGCCAGAACCGGATGCGCAAGGTCGCGCGGATGGTCGGCTGCGATGTCGATGACCTCACGCACCGTCCCGGGCGAGCCCGAGAACAGGATCAACCGGTCGGCCAGCGTCAGCGCCTCGGGCAGGTCGTGGGTGACGAGCAGGGTCGTACCGCCGGTCCGCCGCACGGTCGCCCGCAGGTAGGTCTGCATCAGCCGACGGGTCTGGTAGTCGAGCGCCGCGAACGGCTCGTCCAGCAGGACGATGCGCGGCTTGAGGGCGAGGACGCGCGCGAGCGCCACGCGCTGCTTCATGCCGCCCGAGAGTTCGGCGGGGACGCGGTCGGCGTAGCGCGCGAGCCCGACCTCCTCGAGCAGCTCGACGGCCCGCGCCCGCGCCGCCCCGCGGCGCATCCCCCGCATCTCCAGCCCGAAGGCGACGTTGTCGCGCGCGTTGGCCCAGGCGAACAGGTTGTGGTCCTGGAAGATCATCGCGACGTCGGTCGAGATGCCGGACACCTCGCGGCCGTCGGCGAAGACGTAGCCGGCCGAGGCGGTTTCCAGTCCCGCCGCCAGCGACAGGAGGGTGCTCTTGCCGCAGCCCGAAGGTCCGACGATCACGCCGAACGTGCCGGTCTCGAGCCGGAACGCGACGTCCCGGATGACCGCTCCCGCGCCGAAGTCCTTCGCGACCGCCTCGAAGCGCAGGCTCACCGCGCCACCTGCCGCGCGCTCCGGTGCTCCCACCACACCAGAGATCGCCCGAGGCGGAGCAGGGCACGGTCGATGAGGAAGCCGAGGGCGCCGATGGTGACGATGCCGATCATGACGAGGCGCATGTTGAACTGCTGCTGGCCGAGCATGATCAGGGCGCCCAGCCCCGAGCTGATCCCGGCCATCTCGCCCGCGAGCACGGCCATCCACGCCCCGAAGAAGCTCATGCGCGCGAGCGTGACCAGGGCGGGGGCCGCTGCCGGCAGAACCACCCGCAGCCACAGGCGCAGGCCGCGCGCGCCCAGCAGCCGTCCGGCCTTGACGTACTCGCCCGGAATCGCGTCGAAGGCCGCGACCGCCGACGCGCATACGCCGCCCAGGATCGCCAGCACCACCACGAGGATGGCCGCGCCGGACCCGAGGCCGACGAGCGAGATCGCCAGCGGGATCCACGCCACCGGCGCGATCGGTGCGATGGTCTGCATGAGGGGCATCGCCACCGCGCGCACGGGGCGAAACGCCCAGATCAGCATCGCGGTCACCAGCGCGCCGAGGAGTCCGATGACGAAGCCGGCCATGACCCGGCCCAGGGTATCGAGGATCGCTTGGCCGTAGCTGACCTTGCCGTAGCCGATGCCGGCCGACATGTTGCCCGCGAGCACGTAGGCGCCGAGCACGGAGGGCGGCGGCAGCACGCGGCCGTTGAGCCAGCCGCGGGCGACCGCGATCTCCCAGAACGCCGCGAGCGCGGCCCACACGCCGAGGAACGCCACGGCCCCGAACGCGCGGGCAAGCCCGGCCCCCCGGACGAGACGGCCGGCTCGCGGCACGGGTTCAATCGCCGGTTCCGAAGCCACGCGCGTGACGCGGACCTCCGGCACCGGCCCGGGCGATGCCGGTTCGAGGCGCAGGACGGCGGCGGCGCGCCGGTCGGCGGGAGCCATCAGGCCGGAGTTGCCGCGCGGCGTCACTCCGAGGCCGCGCCGGTCACGGCACCGGTCGACGTTCCACCGACGCCGATGCCCATCACGCCGGCTGCAGGTTGAGGGCGAGGACGCCGTCGGCGACGTTCGTCTTCATGTAGCCGAGATCGATCAGGTACTTGACCGCGTTGCGAAGACCGTAGGCGCCCGCGTCGCGGATGATCGGGTTCGGCGCCTGACGGCGCAGGGCGACTTCGAGGATCTCCTTGGGCGCGCCGTAGATCGGCTGCAGGTCGGCGACCGCGCCGTCGAAGTCGGCGTAGAACTCGTGGGCGCCCTGGACCAGGACCTTCATGTAAGCCGTCAGGAGGTCGGCCTTGGCGCGCATGACGTCGACGGTCGTCGTCATCACGCAATCGGGTGCCTCCGGGCCCCAGACATCGTTCGAGCTGGCGAGGTAGACGGCGCCGTTCTGCGCGACCACCGACTGCGCGTAGGGCTGGGCGAGGGAGACCACGTCCATGGCGGCGCTGGAGATCGCCTCGCCCATCCCGACCATGCTCGGGAAGAACTGCATGGCGTAGTCGCGGTACGAACGGCCGTGCATCGCCATCGTGCCGTAGGTGACGAGTTCGAGGGTGTCGAGCTTGAGGGTGCCGACGCGCAGGCCCTGCCCCGCGGCGGCGGCGAGTTCGCCGACGTTCTTCACGGTGCCGCTGCGGGCGACCAGCTCGATGCCGGCCAGCCCCGACCCTCCGACGATGCGCAGGTTGTCCGATCCGTCCGCGAACGCCGCGACCGTGGTGGTCCAGGGATTGTGGATGACGTCGAGGTTGCCGGATTGCAGCGCCAGGATGTTGTCGGCAGGTCCGTTGAACTGCGTGAGCTGGGCGTTGATGCCCGCCTTCTCGAACAGGCCGCGCTTCTTGGCCAGCAGCAGGTGCGAGACGCAGCCCGCCGGCAGGTGTCCCACGCGGATCGTGCCCTGCGCGGTCGCGGCCTCGGCCCGGTCGGCTCGCTCCAGGAGCGCGAGACCGGCCGGCGCCAGCGCGGCGCCGATGCAGCAGGCGCACAGGCGCCCGAGCCAGCGCCGACGGGTCGCCCCGCGCGAAGACGCGCCGGGATCATCGCAGGAGACGGTCGTCCCCGGCCTGTGAACGAGCATTGGATTCTCCTCCTCGATGATCCTGCGGAACGTGCCGGCGCGGACTAGCTGGCGAGGCGCAGGGGTGACCCACCCTCGTACTTGGCCAGCACGGATTCGGGGGAAGGGCCGGCGGCCTCGAGCATCGCCGGCACGCGGGCCATCGCGTCCCAGGGCGCGCTGGTGCGGCTCCAGATGTCGACGATCGCCCGCGCGGCCGAAGGGTCCTGGATCGCGATGTCGAGCACCCGCCGCATGCCGGCATCGGTCGGCACGTCGGCCAGGAACTCGCAGAACGCGTAGAGATCGCGCGACGTGACCTCCCGCCATTCCGGGTAGGAGGACCGCCACGTGCCGTCGGCGATGCCGGCGGCGATCACCTCGGCCGCGTGCAGCGCATCCCCGATCCCTTGCGCCGAAGCGGGATGCTTGAAGTGGGCGGCATCGCCGGTCAGGAGCCAGCCGGGACCGGTGTGGCGGCGGTAGAACCCGTCGAGCCGCGGGCTGCCGCGCACGTTCGAGACCTTCGTGGCGTGGCGGAGGCGGCCGGCGAGCTGCGGGATGGACGCGAGCTTGTCGAGGTAGAACGCCTCCAGGTCCGGGATCGACCGGCGCAGCTCGACCGGGCCGTTCATGGTGAGCACGTGATGGCCGTCGTCGGCGGGGAAGTGCGCGCACACCCACGGCGGCTCGAAGAAGAAGTCCTGCGTGTTCCGGCCGTCCACGCCGGTCCAGTAGGCGTAGTACAGCATCGTCCGGGTCGGCATCACCCGCTCGCGCTCCGCGCCGACGAGCTTGGCGACGGTCGAGTTGGCCCCGTCCGCCCCGACGACGATGTCGGCGTGGATCGCGTGCTCAACGCCGTCGCGATAGGCCGTCACGCCGCGGACCGGATCGTCGGGCGAGCCGGCGCCGACGAGCCCGGTCACCGTCATCGCCGTATCGATCGTGACGCCGCACGCCTCCGCGCGCTCGACCAAGTGGCCGTCCAACGTGCTGCGGCGCACGCAGATCGCCCAGTCGCGGCCGTGCTCGGGCGTGTGCGGGGCGACGAACATGCGGTTCTGGTGGTGCCAAGCCGTGTAGAGCGGCGGCGGCCGGTGCGCCATGATCCCGTCGAGAACGCCGAGGCGCGCGAGCCGCTCGATCGTGGCCGGGTAGATCACGTGCGTCGACACGGTGTCCGACGGGAACAGCGCCCGATCGATGAGGATCACCTTCGCGCCCTGCTGCGCGAGCTGGATGGCGAGGCTCGATCCCGCGACGCGGGCGCCCACGATTGCGACGTCGAATTGTTGCGGCATGTCACACCTCCAGCGATTGAAGATAGACCGGTCGGTCTGTACGCGCAACAGCCTGCATGGGATTGGGAGAAGACAAGGTTCGTGCCAGTCCGATCGCGTGCTAAACGACCGGCGGCTTCGACACGCGGCGCCTGCGGCAGGTTCGGCCCGACGCCGAGCCGCAGGGCGTCTCGATGGATCAGCGGTGCGGATGAGCGGGACAAAGGCAGCCGGTGCGCGATCCCGGGGCACGCAGCGCAGAGGTGGAGCGCGCGTCCGCGCCGAGATCGATCCGGCCGAGCGGCTGGTCTCGGCCGCGACGCAGCTCTTCAACGCGCGGGGCATCCATGCCACGGGCATCGACGGCATCCTCGCCGAGGCCGGCGTCGCCCGGATGACCCTGTACAAGCACTTCGGCTCGAAGGACGGCCTGATCCGCGAGGTCCTCACGCGCGAGAGCCGGGCGTGGTTCGAGCGCCTGTCCGCGGACATGCCCGCCTCCGGAAGCGCGGTCGAGCGGCTCGAGGGCTACTTCAACGTGCTGGCGGCGTGGTTCGCCGAGCCGGACTTCAAGGGTTGCGCCTTCATCAACGCGGTCGGCGAGGCCGAGATCGACGACGTCTGCGTCCGGCCGATCGCGCGCGCGCACCGGGCGGCGAACGTCGACGTTCTCCGCGCGATCGTCACCCAGGCCGGCGGGGCCGACAGCGACGGCGTGGCGGAGACGCTGATGATGATCGCGGACGGCTGCACCGTCGGCGCGATGGTCACGGGCGACGGCGGGCTCGTCGCGCGCGCGCGGGCGCTTGCGGTGACGGTGCTGCGCGGCGCCTGCTCGATCCCCGAGCGCGCAGACGACCCGATCGCCGGGCGCCCCTGAAGCGGCCGGTGACGGCGGCGCTCGGACGCGATCCGAAGGCGCTGCGGTCATGGATGGCGGTGCGCGGCGACGTGGTCCCGGCCGGGACGCTCTCAGACAGCGCCGTCCGTCCTCCCATCCTCCGGCTTGTAGCAGACGAGGTCGATCTCCACGAGCGCGCCGCGGCCGAGGGCGGCGACGCCGACCGTCGTGCGACCCGGCGGTGAGCGGTCGGAGGGGAAGTGACGGGCGTACACGGCGTTGAAGGCGGCAAAATCCCGCTCGAACGCGCGCAGGTAGATCCGCACGAACACCGCGTCGTCGAGGGCGTAGCCGGTATGGTCGAGGATGCGCGCGATGTTCTCGAAGCACATCTCGGCCTGCGCCGCGATGCCGGGCCGCAGGGGCGCCGCCGGATCGTCCGGATCGGTGGGAAGCTGGCCGGTGACGTGCAGCCAGCCCGCCGCCTGGACCGCGTGGGCGTAGCGGGAGGAGGCCGGCGGCGGGCTCGCGCGCGGAACGTGGTGGTGGATCTTGTGCGGCTTGGACACGGCGTCTCCCTCAGTTCCTGTCGTCGAGCAGGGCGTGCACCACGGCCTCGATGTGCACGGCGATGTCGGGGGCGCCGGTCATCTCCCCGAAGCTGCCCCGAGTCAGGGGTCCGAAGACGTGGAGGCCGCGCTGCGGCCGGCCGGCGGCGTTGAATGCGCGGCTCATGGGATCGACGGCGAGGCCGAGGCCGGCCGCGTCGAGCCGCACGGTGCCCGCCTCCAGCAGGGTCGCGATCAGCGGGCTCGCCGTCAGGTCGCGCCCCGGCCCCGTGCAGAGGATGACCGCATCGAAGGCGTGCGTGGCCGGGGTCCCTCCGGGCGGGCGGAGGGTGGCCACGAACCCGTCCGCCCCGCGGGCGAGGCCGGTCACGGCCGCTCGCTTGATGCGGAGCTGTCCGCTCGCCCGGGCGCGGTTCAGCGCCGCCTCGATCTGCGGCGCGATGCGGAAGCGGTGAACGTCCCAGAACGGCAGCAGGCGCCGCACGGTGCGGCGCTGCTCCACCGGAGGAAGCGCGTTCCAGGCCGCCGTCAGCACGGCACGCAGCGAGTCGATGACCGGGTGCCAGCCGAGCGCCGGGTCCAGCGTGCGGATGCGGCGGCGCACGAGCCGGAGCAGGCCGAGCGCCGTGCGCGGCGGTGGGCCGCCGAGCACGTCGAGGTCCGTGACGAAGACGCCGTGGGCCCGCGGCAGCAGGCCGCGGCGCGAGACTGCGGTGATGACGCCCGCGTGCCCCGCCGCCGTGAGGCCCGTCACCACGTCCGCCATGGTCAGGCCGGTGCCGACGACGAGCACCGCGTCGTCGGCTGCGATGTCGGCGAGCGCCCGCGGCGCCCACGGATCGGGCACGAACTTGCGGGCCTCGGCGACGCCGGGCTCCAGCCGGCAGGGCAGCCCCGGAGTTGCGTGGGTGAGGCAGAGCGCGACGCGGTCGGCGTCGAGCACCTCGCCCGTGTCGCAGGCCACGCGCCAGCCCGAGCCCATCGGAGCGACGCCGGTCGCGAGGGTGCGCAGGTGGCGGACGCGCACCCGCGCGCCGGCCTCCGCCACGGTGCGGGCGAGGAGGTCGCCGACGTAGGCGCCGTAGGCGAGCCGCGCGACGTAGCAGCGCCCGGTGCCGTCGTCGCTCTCCGCGTCCGGCAGGATGCCATGGTCCCGGAACCAGCCCGTGGCCGCGCCGCTGCGCGCGCGGTCGATGTCCATGCGGTCGCTCGGCACGTTCATGCGGTGGCCCGGCGCGGCCGCACCGTAGGCGATGCCGCGACCGAGCTCGGCCGCGGGCTCCAGCACGACGATGTCGAGCGGTGCGGCGGAGGCGCGAGCGGCGTGGATCGCGAGGACGGCGCCGGTGAAGCCGCCGCCGACCACGACGAGCCGCAGCGGTTCGCCGGAAGCCGGCGGGTCCGCGCTCACGCCGCGTCTCCGAGGGCGGCCATCGCGTCCGCGAAGCAGGCGACGGGCGCGCGCGCCACGCCGACGCCGATCCAGCCGCTCGTCCCGTCCCGGTGGCCGATGCCGGTGTGGATACGCAGGGCGTGGCCGGCGGCGGCGACCCGGGCCGCGTCGAGCCCGGCGCCGACCCCCTCGGCGCCGCACAGCGCGGGCGCGATGAGCGGATGGCGGCCGACGTAGAGGGCGCGCATCGCCCGGCCGTCGCCCACGGCCTCGTCCCAGGCCCGTCCCATCGTCCGGGCGATCTCGGGCGCGGCGTGGGCAATGGCACCGCCGAGGCCGTAGGCCTCGACGATTGCGCTGTCGCCGAGGTCCCCTTGCGCGTCCGCGAGGGTGAAGGGCGGGAAGAACCCGCCCTCGGGAATCGTGGCGGGTGCCGTGAACCAGCGCCGACCGGTGCCCGCGACGCGGATGCCGCAGACCGTACCATTGCGGGTGAGCGCCGTGACGAGGCTCGAACCGGGAACGCCGTCGGCTTGGTCGAGGGCGAGCTTGGCTGCCGCCATCGCGTAGTTGAGGACATGTTGCGGGTTGGCGAAGAGCCACGCCCGCGCCGCGCCGTCGAGGTCCGGCAGGGCGCGGATGAACGCGGCCATGCCGCCGACGTTGCGCTGGTGCACATCGTCGCCCTGCGCGACGGCGTCGGCCAGCAGCGGCAGCACGGGCAGGCCGCCCCGCGGCAGCGCCCGGTCGAGGGCGGGCGCTATGACGCGGTCGACGTGGTCCAGCCCCTCGGCGGCGGCGGCGTCGTAGACGCCGAAGCGCAGCGCCCGCCGGCCCGATTCGGCCAACGTCGCGAAGGTGACGCCGGACCCCGCCCGGTTCTCGACCCGCATCACGGCTTGTGAAGGCCGCACGACGCCGGCCATCGGCGAGACGGTGCCGAGGTCGTGGTTGCAGCGCAGGCGGATCTGTCCGTTCCGGATCAGGCCGCGGGCCGCGTCGAGGGTGCCGGCCCAGCCCTCGTGCACGGCCGCGCCCGCGAGGGCGTTCAGGACGAGGCGCGGGATCGCGTCGGGCTCGGTGAAGGGCGGTCCGGCATGGCCGAGTTCGCCTTCCGCAAGACCCAGCGCCTCCCCGGCCCGGACGATGCCGGCGAGCACCGGCTCGGCCGCGAGGATGCGCCCGAGCGCCGCGGCGTTCGGGCCTGCACGGAGATCTGTGACGCTGTCAGCGGGCATAGCGGGCCAGGAAACGGCGGGCGCGCTCGGTGCGCGGGTGGGTGAAGAACGCGTCCGGCGCCCCCGTCTCGACGATGCGGCCGGCGTCGAGGAGGACGATGCGGTCCGCAACGTCGCGGGCAAAAGCCATCTCGTGGGTCACGACGATCATCGTCTGCCCGCCTTGGGCAAGGCCGCGTATCACGGAAAGCACCTCGCCGACCATCTCGGGATCGAGGGCGCTCGTCGGCTCGTCGAACAGGAGCAGGCTCGGGCGCATGGCGAGCGCCCGGCTGATCGCCACGCGCTGCTTCTGGCCGCCGGACAGGGCGTGCGGGTAGGCGTCCGCACGATCGGCGAGGCCGACCCGCTCCAGCAGGCGTCGGCCCTCGGCCAACGCCTCCGCGCGGGGGCGGCCGAGCACCTGGATCGGCGCCTCCACGACGTTGCCGAGCGCCGTCAGGTGGGGCCACAGGGCGAAGTGCTGGAACACCATGCCGACGCGGGTGCGCGCGGCGGCGAGTTCCCGCATCGTCATCGGGCGGGTGCGTCCGTCCGGCAGCGGCACGCGCCCGATCGGCGCACCGTCGAGCAGCACCGTGCCGGAACTCGGCTCGTCCAGCCAGTTGAGGCAGCGCAGGAAGGTGGACTTGCCCCCGCCGCTCGGGCCGACGACGCACACGGTCTCGCCCGCCGCCACATCGAGGCTGACGTCGCGCAGCACCTCGATGCCGGCGAACTGCTTGCAGACACCGCGCGCCGAGACCGCGGGCGCCGCGGCGCTCGGGCCGCCCGGCGACGGGCCGAGCGCGGTCGAGGTCTCAGCCATACCGGCGCCGCCGCACGGCCGCGATCCGCCGGGTTCCAGCCTCCACACCGAGGCACAGGAGCCAGTACAGGACCAGCGCCGCGGCGAAGGGGGCCAGCGGCGAGAAGGTGCTGGCGTTGACGAAGTTGGCGGCGAAGGACAGCTCCTGCACGGTGATGATCATCAGCAGCGCCGTGTCCTTGATCATCACGATGAGCTGGTTGCCGATCACCGGCCCGGCATCGAGGGCGACCTGGGGCAGGACGATGCGCCGGTAGAGCCGGGCGCGGGTGAAGCCGAAGGCGCGGCCGGCCTCGACCGTGTCCCGCGGGATCGCGAGCGCCGCCGCGCGGAAGATTTCGGTGAAGTAGGCGCCGTTGTAGAGGACCAGCGTGACGAGGCCGGCCCACCATGCGTCGAGCCGCAGGCCGATCTCGGGCAGGCCGTAGTACATCACGTAGGCCAGGAGCAGGAACGGCACGCAGCGCATCAGGTCGACGGCCTCCCGCCCGATCCGGCGCACCGGCGCGTGGCCCTCCGCGAGGAGGAAGGCCAAGAGGCCCCCGAGCGGCAGGCTCAGGGCGGCGCCGAGCAGCGCGAGGGCGAGCGTATTGCCGAAGCCTGCGAGGAAGGCGCCGCGGTACTCCCAGACGACGGCGATCCCGCTCACGGCGTCGCGTACCCGTAGCGCCGGGCCATGGCCCGCTCGGCGAAGCGCTGGCCGCGCACCAGCACCGCGATCAGGGCGGTGTAGAGCAGCGTCGCGACGAGGAAGGGCGGAAGCGGCTCGTAGGTCTGCGCGCCGACGCGCGCGGCCACGCGGGTGATCTCGACGACGCCGATCACCGCCACCGCCGGGGTGCCCTTGAGCACGATCGTCATCTCGCTGACGAGCGGCCCGAGGCTGGCGCGCCAGAGCTGCGGCAGCACGATGCGGCGGAAGCGCAAGATGGGGCGCATGCCGCAGGCGTCGGCCGCCTCCAGCTGATCGCGCGGGAAGGCATCGAGCGCGGCCCGGAAGATCTCGCAGTCGAAGGCGGCGGTGTTGAGCGCGAGGGTGAGGATCGCGGCCGGCACCGGCGCGAGCTCCACGCCGGCGCCGGGCAGGACGAAGAACACGAACAGCGCCAGGGTGAGGATGGGCGCCGCGCGCACGGCGCTGACGTAGGTGGCGACGCCTTGCGCGACCACCGGCACGCGCGCCGCCCGCAGGAGCGCCAGCCCGAGACCCAGCGGCAGGCCGAAGCCGATGCCCGCCAGCGACAGGCCCACCGTGGTCGCGGCACCGGAAAGCAGCGCCAGGATGTCGGCCAAGGTCATGGCTGCGGGCGCGCATCGCGGCGGCACGGACCGCCCGGGCGCCTCACTTGGTCGGCATGTCCGGCATCGCCTTGAAGGTGGTGCCGAGCCACTTCTCCTGGAGCGCGTAGAGCGTGCCGTCGGCGCGCACCTTGCGCATGAAGCCGTCGAGGTCGTCGAGCAGCGCGGCGTTGCCCTTGGCCACCGCCCAGGCCGCGTAGGTGGATGCGCCGACCGCCTCGCCCATCCGGAACCGGCTCGGCTGCTCGCGCACGAGGCTCGCGAGGTTGACGACGCCGTTGATCACGTAGTCGAGCCGCCCGTTGACGAGGTCCTGATAGGCCTCCGGGAAGGACGGGTACTGCACGACCGTCCCGAGCTTGGCCCCGGTCTTGGCCAGCGTCTGCGTCAGGTCGGTCAGCGCCGCGTAGGAGGCCCCGCCCGCCTGCACGCCCACCGTCCTGCCCGCGAGGTCCGCGACGCCCTTGATCCGGGTCTCGTTGGCGCGCACGGCGTAGTACTGCGTCGCCTCGGCGATCGGCATGGTGAAGTCGAGGTTCTTGATCCGATCCGGGGTGATGACCGCGGCGGTGAGCGCCACGTCGTACTTGCCGGCGGCCACCCCGGCGAGCAGTCCGGACCACGGGATGATCTGCTGCTCGATCTTGAACGGGACATCCTTGCGCAGGACGGCCAGCAGGGCGTGGTCGAGGCCCATCGGCGTGCCGTTCTCGACGTACTCGAACGGCTTGTAGCTGTCCTCGGTGGCCACGATCATCGTGCCGCGCGCCTTGATCTCGTCGAGGCTCGCGGCGGACGCCCGCAGCCCCGGAGCCGCGATCAGCGCGAGTGCCAGCAGCATCGATCCCAGTCCGGCGCGCCGGGCGGGATCGCGCGCGCGCTCAGGTGCCGGCGCGGACGGGGACGGGCGGGCGGTGAAGGGCATGGTGATCTCCCGGTTCTGGTTCTTGGCGGGCCCGGTCAGGGATCGGGGTTGCGTCACGCAACGCGGGGCCGGCGCGCGATCAGGTCGATCTCGACGCGGGCGTCGTAGGCGAGGCCGGTGACCCCGATGCAGGTGCGCGCCGGCAGGCGATCGACCGGGAAGTACGCGCGATAGGCCGCGTTGAAGGCGTCGTAATCCTCCCGGAAGTGCGCGAGGTAGGCGCGGGCGACGAGCACGTGCTCCAGGCCGAGGCCGAGGCCCCGCAACACCGTGCCGAGGTTCTCCATGACGTTGCCCGTCTGCGCCGCGATGCCGTCGGGCAGCACGCCGGGCGCCGCTGGCGTGTCCGGCATCTGTCCCGTGATGAACACGAAGCCGCCGCTCTCCACCGCGTGGCTGAACGGCGCCACCGGGCGCGGTCCGCCGGCGATCATGTGGAACAGCACCTCTTCGGATTCCGACTGCGGCATGAACGGATGGACTCGGGACTTTTGAGCGGACCGATCCAGCGGCGAGCGGTCCTCCGATGCGGACACCTTCCGCAAACGACGGGCCAAGCGCAAGCGAGGGCCGGGACAATGTCGGTGGCGGGATCGGCGTTAAGCGGTCGGCCAAGCCGGTTTGGCCGGGTGAAATGGTGACGGGTGGCGCAGCGACCACACCCAGGGCGCGGTCAACGAGCCCAACCCTTCCATCGCGGTCGGCACGGAACTTCGCGGGTGGACATACGGTTCGCAGTGCGGCCCGCGCCCCGTACCTTCTACCAAGTTCGCCATCGCGGCGTCCGTCCGAGCTTGGCGGAGAACCGTCGCGATCGACCTTCCGACTGCGTCGCCTACGTGGCCGGTACCTGCGTTGGATGATGCCCATGTGGGCAAGCTTGGCAATAAGTAGGATATTTCCGGTCGTCGCGCTGAACCTTTCAGAGCCGTGCTCGTTGAGACCTCGTTCCGAGCGATCGACAGCGAGCTTGCGGTCATGGCTAAGCATGAAATTCTCGGGTATTTCGAGCATCAGCGCGGGGGCGCCTGGGTGTGCGTCCGTCCGTTCACGCTGACGACGAAGAACGCCAACGTCGACATTCGCAAAGGCATGCGCTTCGACTACGGCAAGCGCGTCGGTGGACTGGATCTCGCCGAGTACCTCGAACAACTCGGCTCGCAATTCGGGTCCTAGACGTCGCATGGCTTCAGTCCGGTGATGAACCGGTGTCTTCGGGCGCCGGCTTTCGTTCGTGGACAGGGAGCCTCGCGGGGAGCAGGGTGACGATGGAGAACGAGGCGGGCAGGTAGGGCGTGGTGCGGGCGATGGTCGTGTCGGACCATCGGCGCCGGGTCTCGACGCCGAGATGGGCGCGCGCCTCCTGGACGGTGACCGCGAGCTGCCAGCGCCGCACGAACCAGCCGACGCTCTGCGCCGGGCCGCGGGCGGGGCCAATGCAGAGCAGCGCCTGCGGCTCGAAGCGCTCAGGCCGATCGCGGATCAAGACCCACCGGATCGGCACCACCGGTAGACCGCCGTGGTGCCGGACGGCAATGGTCGCGGCGACTTCACACGGCGCGTGATGCGCGGGCGTCTGGGCCATGGCTCAGACCGTCTGCGTTCTCCTCGATGACGCCGCCAGGGCGCTGCTTGCTGCGATGGCTGGCGACCGCTCGCGTCCGCTCAAGGATGGCCTGCGGGCTCCCCTCGTCCTGCTCCCGGTCGAGCGCGTGAGCGTGCAGGATGTGGCCCGGAAGGCCGGCGTCAGTCCGCCTGCCGTGTCGGTGTTGGGTTGACGCGGGGCTGCGATGATCACGGCGTCGATGATCTGGCCCGACATCGCCAAGTAACCCTTGCCCTTCAGCCACGCGTCGAAGGCGGCCAACAACTCCTCGATCGCACCGGCGCAGGTCAGTTGTTCCCGGAACAGGCACACGGTCTTGGCATCAGGCACGACGTCTTCGGACCCGAGGCCGAGGAAACGCATGAACGACAACCGATCTCGGATCTGACCCGAAGAGCGGGGAGCGAAACTCGGCGGTTCTGCAGGATCAGGATCTGGAACATCAGGTGTCCAGGATCGCCGTCGACGGCTCGGGCTGGCGGCTCCGCTCACGCCGCATCGCATGGGTCAGCAGGCTGCCGATCGCCGGCCCGATCCCGCCGGCCTGGAAGCGGTCGTGCCACGTGGGCAGCGTCTCCCAGGAGCCGAAGTCCTTGGGCAGGGAGCGCCAGGGACGGCCGGTCCTGTCCAGGGACAGGCAGGCTGTCGACCCTCTCACGCAGATCGGCCGTCCGCGGATCGTAGCCCGACAGGAGCGGTTCCATGGTCGACCACGCCGCAGTCGTCGGATCGCTCCGACCGTGCGTCCCTGTCAGTCTCGCGATCTGCCTCGGTCCACATCGGCGCATCTCTGCTCACGAGGTCAATGCATCAAAGCAAACCGAGGTCAAACAGATTCTCATGGAAAACAATGAAGCGCTATACCAGTTATCGTCTCTCACGCTTACATGTAAATCTGACCTGCGATGCACATATGGTCTTTGAAATTTACTGCAACTTGCTGGTATATTCAGCAATAGCTTTCTCAAGGCCTTCCTTTAGCGAATGGTTAGCCGACCATCCCAATTGATGAATCCGTGAGGAGTCCATCAATTTCCTAGGCGTACCATCTGGCTTGGTTGAGTCGAAAATGATCTTCCCCTTATACCCGATTATCTCTGATATAGTAAGCGCTAGTTGCCGAATTGTTACTTCCTCTCCTGATCCGACATTTATATGCTCAAACTCTGCATAGTTATCGATGAGAAAAATACAAGCATCTGCGAGATCGTCTACATACATAAATTCGCGAAGAGGATTTCCTGTACCCCATACATCTACAGTAGATAAATTTTCAGTATGAGAGCTGTATATTTTTCTTATCAAAGCAGGCACTACGTGGCTCGTATTGAGATCGTAGTTGTCTCCAGGCCCATATAAATTGGTCGGCATGGCTGAAATAAAATTACAACCGTGTTGCTTTCTATATGCCTGACATAATTTAATTGCAGAAATCTTTGCTATCGCGTACCATTCATTTGTTGGCTCCAAAGGCCCTGTTAAGAGCGCGGTTTCAGGGATGGGCTGTGGTGATAGTCTTGGATATATACAAGACGAGCCAAGGTTTAATAATTTTTCAACATTGTACTTATAACTACAATGTATAACATTGGTAGCAATGCTTATGTTATCATAGATAAAGTCTGCTGGCATCGTGTCATTGGCTAATATGCCTCCGACTTTGGCGGATGCTATTATAACGATTTCAGGTAGATTATCCTGAAACCATTTATCGACTTCATTAGAGTTTCTCAAATCTAACTCTGATTTTGTAGCTGTTATTATCTTGCAATTTTCATGCTCTAACCGTCGTATCAGTGACGACCCAACCATACCCCTATGGCCGGAAACCCATACACGCTTGTTGTCTAGAGAGCTTACCATGTTTATTCCAACTCCGTAGAGAAACGAAAGTTCGCAGTTTCACGTTAATACCAACATACAACCATTAAGTAGATAGCCGCAAATTAATTTCGTCGCCTATAAGGTTTTTACCAAACCTTGTATCGAAACAAGCTTTCGAACAATAATGAAATATTATTGCCTTTTTTAGAGCATAAATAAAATATAAATTTACACAGGCACTAGCTTTCGCCTATCAAGAATGTTGAATTCTAATATATTTATTATTAAGTAATGTCGTTTGAAGATTAAGATTGCAATTAATGATCGAAATTTTTGGCATCAAGCGGTCGGTTCACAGGATGTTTAGAATATGAGACATGTTCGTGCAAGAGCCGTGCCCGATCACATTGGATCGGGTCACGGCTCCGAGTCCTTGTTTGGTCGCGCGCTCTGACGACGAACCGGCGTCCGCTTCGGCAGAGCGCGCGCTAGGTGTATGGTCCCGGTATGAGATGCGACGGATTTCTTCTGAACCTATCGGGCTCTTTCGTCCAGGCGTTGAGGATGACCTCGTAAGGCGTCAGGCCGCGCAGCGTCCTAAGAGCCTGTTTGAGGTCCTCCGCCGGCCGCCCCCATCTGTCTCGTGTGCAA
>NZ_CAXTBY010000027.1:0-39577 GCF_964242245.1 uncultured Methylobacterium sp.
GCGGGAGAGGGTGGCCCGCGAGCTAAGTCGGGAGAGGGGAGCGACGGTGCCGGATGCGGCGCTCCCCTCTCCCGACCCTCGCTCACGCGAGGGCCACCCTCCCCCGCTAAAGGGGGAGGGTGCGCACGCAACCGAGCTCATCACCCGGAAACCGTATGATACCAACGGCCCGAACTTTTGACTCTTCCTTCCGTTGGCGAACGCGAAGGCGCGTCGCCGCTCGTGCGGCGGATCGCCCTTGAGGCGTCAGCATCAAGGGCCGCTGGCATGACCTATCCAGGACCGAGACTGATCACGAAAAAGGCCGCCCTTGATCGGGGGCGGCCTCGCGGTCCGGTCCGGCGTGCTGGCCCGGAGAACTACTTGATCTTGGATTCCTTGAAGTCGACGTGCTTGCGCACGACCGGGTCGTACTTGCGCTGCGTCAGCTTCTCGGTCTGGGTCCGGGAGTTCTTCTTGGTGACGTAGAAGTAGCCCGTGTCGGCGGTGGAGACGAGCTTGATCTTGACGGTGACGGCCTTGGCCATGGCGCGGCGCTCCTGAGGCTTGCGGCATTCCGCATGCGCGAAACGCAAAAGGGCCGGGCGAGGCCGGCCGAAGACGGGCGGGGCATGCCCGATCAGGCGAGGGGCGTCAAGGTCGCGGCGGGCGACGGGACACGCGCGATGACGATGTCCCGGCCGGCGCCTACAGGACGACGCGCGCGCGCCGACCGCGGCGCTCGTAGTGGAACGGGATCTCGCGGTGGGGCGCGAAATCGGCGGCGATCTGCACCTCCAACTCGTCGAGGATGGCGCGGGTGATGCCCGGCAGGTCGAGCTTCCGCGCGGCGGTGAGGGTGAACCACGCGAGCTCGACGAACTCGGCCGCGGGGGAGACTCGGCCCGGCGCCTCCGCGGCCACCGCGCGGCGGTCGGCCGTGAAGAAGCGGGTGTCGAAGCGGCGCACGCGCCCGGGCGGGGTGATCGCCCGGGCGACGAGGTGCAGCGCTTCGAGATCCGGCAGCACGCCGTTCGCCCGGAACGCCTCCCAGCCTTCCGGCACCGAGGTCGGCGGTCCGTAATCGCGGGTGCCGAGCAGCAGCCCGGTCTCCTCGAAGGTCTCGCGGATCGCGGCGAGCGCCAGGGCGCGTCCGAGGTGATGCGGCGGGCGCGTGACGTGTCGCGTCAGCGCGGCCTCCGCGTAGGCGGGGAGCGCGCCGGCGACCAGCATGTGCCGGTCAGCCCGTTCGATCCGTCCGCCCGGGAACACGAACTTGCCCGGCATGAAGGCAAGCGCTGCGTTGCGCCGTCCCATCAGGACCCGGGGTGCGCGCCCGCGCCGGTCGAGGATGATCAGCGTCGCGGCGTCGCGCGGCCGCAGGCGCTTGGCGGCCGGCCGGGCCGGCTCAGGCGCGGCCGATGGTGCCGGGGGCGCCTTCGAGGCCGGGTGGTTCAAGGCGCGCATCCTCCGGCCCCGCAGCGGAGCGGGACTGCGGTAGCGCGGCGAAGCCGTGCATGCCAAGGGCGTATTGCAGGCCGACGACGGCGCCCTTCACCGGCTGCAGCAGCCCGAGGGCGAGGCCGAGCGTCGCGACCGGCCAGAAGCCGAGTTGGAACCACAGCGGCACCTCGTAGCGCAGCTCCGATTCCAGGATCAGGTAGCCGACGAGGTGGGCGACGATGAAGATCACGAGGTAGGGCGGGAGGTCGTCGGCGCGGTGGTGGTGCAGTTCGAGCCCGCAGGCCTCGCAGGCGGGGCGAACCTTCAGGTAGCGCCCGAAGATCCTGCCCCCTCCGCAATGCGGGCAGCGGCCGAGGAAGCCGCGGGCCATCGATCGGACCAGGCCGGTGCGCAGGGGCGTCTCGTGCAGCATCATGGCGCGTTCTACACCGATCCGCCTCAGCGGCGCGAGCCGCGGTGACGCGTGCCGGCGTTGCGGATGCCGGAGGGCCGGCCGCTCGGGGCAGCCTTGAACGGCCGCCCCGCGGGCGTCTTGCCGGACGCCGCCTGCGTGCCCGCACGGCCGCGCCCCTCGGAGAGCAGCTCGAACCGCAGCGCGCCGGCCACGGGCGCGGCCTCGACCAGCCTGACCTCGACGCGATCACCCAGCCGAAACGTCTCGCCGGTGCGCTCGCCGACCAGGGCGTGGCGCGCCTCCTCGTGGCGGAAGTAGTCGGCGCCCAGCGTCGAGATCGGCACGAAGCCGTCCGCGCCGGTCTCGGCGAGCTTGATGAACAGCCCGGCCCGCGTCACGCCCGCGATCTGGCCCGAGAACGTCGCGCCGACCCGGTCGGCGAGGTGGTGGGCGATCAGACGGTCGATGGTCTCGCGCTCGGCCGCCATGGCGCGGCGCTCGGCGGCCGAGATCTGCTCGCCGATCTGCGCGAGGTCCGCGACCGACACGTCCGGCGACAGGCCGTCCGGGCCGAGGCGCCCGGCGGCGATCAGCGCCCGGTGGACGACGAGGTCGGCGTAGCGCCGGATCGGCGAGGTGAAGTGGGCGTAGCGGCGCAGGTTCAGCCCGAAATGGCCGAGGTTCTCCGCGGCGTAGACCGCCTGGGCCTGGGAGCGCAGCACCACCTCGTTGATGAACACCGCGTGCTCGGTTCCGGCGACGCCTGCGAGGATGCGGTTGAACAGGGCCGGCCGCAACGCGCCTTCCTTCGGCAGCTTGATGCCGATCGAGGCCAGCACCTCGCCCAGGCCCCGCATCTTCTCGATCGCCGGCTCGTCGTGCACCCGGTAGATCAGGGCTTGGCGCGCCGCTTCCAATGTCTCGGCGGCCGCGACGTTGGCCTGGATCATGAACTCCTCGATGAGCCGGTGGGCATCGAGGCGGTCGGGCACGATCACCCGGTCGACGGCGCCGTCGGCCGTCAGCAGCACCTTGCGCTCGGGCAGATCGAGCGCCAGCGGACCGCGCGCGTCGCGCGCCTGCTTCAGGGCGGCGTAGGCTGCCCAGAGCGGGCGCAGCGCCGGTTCCAGCAGGGGGGCGGTCGCGTCGTCGCCGTGCCCGTCGATCGCTCCTTGCGCCTGCGCGTAGGAGAGTTTTGCGCGCGAGCGCATCATCACCCGGTGGAAGCTGTGCCGCCGCTTGGTCCCGTCCGCCTGGATCACCATCCGCACGGCGAGCGCCGGGCGGGCCTCGCCCTCGCGGAGCGAGCACAGGTCGTTCGAGATGCGCTCGGGCAGCATCGGCACGACGCGGTCGGGGAAGTAGACCGAGTTGCCGCGCTCCAGCGCCTCGCGGTCGAGGTGCGAGCCGGGGCGGACGTAGGCCGCCACGTCCGCGATCGCGACGGTGACGCGGAAGCCGCCGGGATTGGCCGGGTCCGGGTCGGGCTCGGCCATCACCGCGTCGTCGTGGTCCTTGGCGTCGGGCGGGTCGATCGTCAGGAGCGGGAGCGCGCGCCAGTCCTCGCGGCCCTCGAGGCTCGCGGGCTCAGCCGCGTCGGCCTCGGCCAACGTCGCGGCGGAGAACACGTGCGGGATGTGGTGGAGGTGCAGCGCGATCAGGCTCACCGCCTTCTCGGAACCGAGCGAGCCGAGGCGCTCCCGGACGCGTCCCCGGGCCAGGCCGAAGCGGGTCTCGCGCTCCAGGGTGACGCTGACGAGGTCGCCCTCACGGGCCTCGCCCTCCTCGCCCGGCGGGATCAGGATCTCGCGGCCCTGCGCACGCTTCTCGACCGGCACGATCCGCCCGCCCTGCGCGCCCGCGCGGTACACGCCGATGACCTCGGCCTTGTTTCTTCCGATCACCTTGACGACGCGGCCGGTGTAGCGCCCGTCCGCGCCGTCGGGCTCGACCCGCAGCAGGGCCCGGTCGCCGATGCCGGGCGTCATGCCCTTCGGTCCGCGGCCGCCCCGCGGGGCGCCGAGCACGATCGTCGGCGGCTTGCCCTTCCCGGCGTCCCATTCGGCTGGAAACGCGAGGAAATCGCCGTTGCGGTCGCGCGCCCGGATGTCGGCGAGCACCACCGGCGGCAGTCGCCCGGCCGTGGCCAGACCGCCGCGGCCGCGCGCGATCGCACCGTCCGCCTCGATCTCCTTCAGGATGCGCTTGAGATCGATCTTGTGCGCACCGCGGAGGCCGAAGGCCTGCGCGATCTCGCGCTTGCCGACCTTGTCCTTGGCCTCACTGATGAAGGCGACGATCTGCTCGCGGGAGGGCAGGGCGGACTCACCCGCCCGGGTATCGATGCGTCTGGCCAAGAATTCGGGCTCGCTCACGCCGCGCGGCGACGCGTCCTGGGATGCGGGCGGCACCTTCGCGCCGTCCCTACGCCTCCAACATGGTGTCGTGGCCGGTGCGCGGCAACGCCGAGGCCCGCGCCCTCAACAGGTAGGCCCCCCTCGCGAAGCCGTGAGTGAGACCCCGATCGAACGCCGTCAGCCGGTGGAGGCCGACTTGCGGATGCCGTCGACCGCCCGGTCGACGTCGAAGGCCGGGCTCACGAGGTCTTCGAGGGCGAACGGGCACTGGCGCGGCAGGGTCAGGTTGACCTGCCCCTCGTCCGGCTGGAACTCCGGCGCCTCCGCCAGCTTGATCGCGAGCGTCCAGGCGCCGTCCATCCGCAGCGCGTCGCCATCCGGCGGTTCGGCCGCCAGGGCGCCGAGCTTGGCCCGTCCCGCATCGCGGAACGCGAGGCTCTTGCGGTCGTCCGAGACCAGGGCCGCCTTGATTAACTCGGCCAGCACGTCCCTGACCCGCTCCACGCTCTCGTTCATGCCCTGCCCGTCCTCGGCCGATCCGCCCTCGTCGCAGCGTGGCAATCCGGGTGCCAGATCCGGATCAGTAGGGCGTGCCCTTCTGCCGCTGCATCTTCAGCGCCTCGGCGTACCACGCCAGTTCGTCGAGGAACCTGCCGGCCGCCCGTTCGAGCCAGTCCTCGGCGGCCGTGCCCGCCTCGTCGAGCGCTTGGCCGACCCGCGGCACGGGCAGCAGCGAGGGGATGCTCGGCATGCCGAGTTCGGCGAGCATGGCCCGCAGCGGCATCGCCGCGCGCACGCCGCCGTACGGCCCGGCCGAGTAGCAGCAGATCGCCGACGGGCGCCAGGAATACTCTTCCAGGAAGTGGTCGAGGGTGTTGGAGAGGGCCGGCGGGATCGCGTGGTTGTACTCGGCGGAGACGACGACGAACGCGTCCGCGCGGACGTAGAGCGCGGCCAGGGCCTCCAGCGCCTCCGGCGCCTCGCCCTTCGGATACTCCTTGTACATCCGGTCGAGCAGCGGGAGCTTGAGCGCCATCGGATCGACGAGGGGCGCCTCGTGGCCGCGCGCTTCGAGCTGCGCGATCAGGAACCGGGCGACGCGCAGGCCCTGCCGGTCGGAGCGCACGGAACCGAGGATCACGGGACAGACGAGCGACATGGGTGTGCCCTCGATGAGACTTCGGCCCGGATCTAGGGCACGGCCGGTGCGGTGCGACGGCACGTCGCCCTTCGTCGAACCGGCTCGTCGTCCGCCGACAGACTTCCTCACCGCACGGCGGTCCTGAAGGGACCGGCGGCCGGGGGCGTCGCGCGTCGGCGGTCCGGCGACGCGCGATCGAGCCGAGGCTGCGCTACTCGGCAGCTTGGTTCATCGACTCCTCCGGCAGGCCGAACCGGTCGATCGTGTCCTGGAGCCGCAGGGCGGCGTTGATCAGCGCCATGTGCGAGAAGCCCTGGGGCACGTTGCCGCGCTGCTCGCCGGTCGCCGGATCGATCATCTCGGCGAACAGGCCGACGTCGTTGCCCCGCGCCAGCAGCCGCTCGAAGATCGCCCGCGCCTCGCCCGTGCGCCCGGCGAGCGCGAGGCAGCCGACGCGCCAGAAGGCGCAGGCCGTGAAGGCACCCTCGTCGCCCTCCAGGCCGTCGTCCATGCGGTAGCGGTAGATCAGGTCGCCGGCACCGAGTTCGCGCCCGATCGCGTCCAGCGTCGAGGCGGTGCGGGGGTCGTCCGCGTCGATCGCCCCGAACAGCACGGCGCGCATCACCGCCGCGTCGAGGTGGTGCGAATCGTAGGCGCCGGTAAACGCCTGCTTCTCGGCGCTCCAGGCCCTCTCCAGGTACTCCGCGCGGATCTCCCCGGCGATCCGCTCCCAGGCGGCGATCTTGTCGCCCGGCACGCCCTTGATGTTGCGGCCGATGCGGGCGGCGTCGGTCAGCGCCACCCACAGCATCGCCTTGGTATGGAGCTGCTGGCGCGGACCGGTGCGCAGCTCCCAGATGCCGTCGTCGGGAGCGTCCCGGCAGGCGATGGCGCGGGCCGTCAGGTTCTCCAGAACCTTGGGGAGGTGATCGTTGACCTTCTCCGGCGGGTCGTACTCCACCGCTTCGAGGAAGACGCAGAGCGCGCGCACCAACTCGCCGTAGATGTCGTGCTGGCTCTGGCTCGCGGCGGCGTTGCCGATCAGGGGCGGCCCGACGCCGCGCCAGCCGGACAGGTGCGCCAGTTCCTCCTCCGCCGGCACAGTCTCGGCGATGCCGTAGAGCAGGCGGGCGTCGCGCCCGTAGCTGCCGTCGGCCTCGCGCAGGAAGCGCAGGAACTCGGAGGCCTCGCGGACGTAGCCGAGCATCACGAAGGCGGTGACGGTGAACGTCGCGTCCCGCATCCAGGTGAAGCGGTAATCGTAGTTGCGGTTGCCCGGCACCGCCTCCGGCAGGCCGGCGGTGGCCGCCGCGACGATGGCACCGGTGGGCGCGTAGGTCAGGAGCTTAAGGCAGAGCGCCGAGCGCAGCACCGCCGCGCGGTAGGGCCCGTCGTAGGTGCAGCGCGCGCTCCAGCGCTCCCAGTAGGCGATCGTCGCATCGGCCCGGCCTTGCGCGCCCGGAAGGTCCTCGATCGCTGCCGCCTCGTCCTCCTCGCCGTGGGTGAGGACGAGGTAGGCCGTCTCGCCGGCTCGAACCGCGAAGCGGCTCTCGGCCGTCGCCCCGCGGATCGCAGGGGCGTCCGACGCGCTCACCCGCAGGCGCTGTCGGCCGGCCTCGAACAGGACCGAAGGTCCGTCCGCGATCGGCACGCCGTCGCAGCGGGCGTAATCGAAGGTCGGGCGCACGGTGAAGTGGCCCGAGACGGAGCCCTCCTCGCAGGTCAGGAGGCGGATCAGGCGGCTCTCGCCCTCGCCGTCCGGTCCCTCTTCGGGCTCCAGATTGGGCGGGTTCACCGGCATCACGTCGATCAGCCGGGCGCGGCCGGTGGCGGTGACGAAGGTCGTTTCCAGCACGTTGGTGTGGGGCACGTAGCGGCGCGACACCGATTCAAGTCCGTCGAGCGCGATGCGGCAGGAGCCGCCCTTCGCATCGTCCAGGAGCGCGAGGAACAGGGCCGGCGAATCATGGCGCGGCCAGCACAGCCAGTCGATCGAGCCGTCGCGGGCGATCAGGGCGGTGGCGTGCGTGTCGCCGATGCAGGCGTAATCTTCGATCGGTTTGGACAAGGTCGGCCGCACGGCAGTTCGGGATAATCCGAACCTAGCCTTCCAAGGCCGCGGATCGATCGAGCTTGACGATATGCCACACGAGCGGGACGGCCGATCAAGCAGCCTCGGCTCGTTTTCCGTGGACGGTCGCGGCGCTGGCGCAGAGGGTCGCGTCGGCCGCGAGCCCCCGCGCGTGGTTCACCGAGCCGCCCCGTTCCGGTCCGCGCGGTAGGGCGCGAACCAGCCCAGGCCCGCCTCGGTGCCCGCGGCCGGGCGGTACTCGCAACCGACGAAGCCGGCGTAGCCCAGCCGGTCGAGTTCGGCGAACAGGACGGCGTCGTCGACCTCGCCCGTGCCGGGCTCATGCCGCCCGGGCACCGACGCGGTCTGGACGTGGCCGATGATCGGCATCGTCGCGCGCAGCCGCATCGTCAGGTCGCCGTGCAGGATCTGGGCGTGGTAGAGGTCGAACTGAAGCTTGAGGTTCGTCATCCCGAGGTCGCGGATGAGCGCGGCGGCCCGGTCGACATCGCTGAGGAAGTAGCCCGGCATGTCGCGGCCGTTGATCGGCTCCAGCAGGAGGTCGATGCCGGCCCGGCCGACGCGCTCGGCCGTCCAGGCGACGGCGCGGCGGTAGGACTCGATCGCGCGCGGGTCGTCGGCCTCGGCCAGCCCCGCCATCAGGTGCAGCCGGGCGGCGCCCGTCGCCGCGGCGTAGCGCAGGCCGGTCTCGACCCCGGCGCGCAGCGCCTCGAAGCGCCCGGGCAGGGCGGCGAGCCCGCGCTCGCCCGCCGCGAAGTCGCCCGGCGGCAGGTTGAACAGGGCCAGCGTCAGGCCGTGGCGCCGCAGACGCTCGGCGATCGCCTCCGGCGGATGGTCGTAGGGGAACAGGACTTCGACCGCGTCGAAGCCCGCATCCGCGGCCGCCGCGAAGCGGTCGAGGAACGGGCGCTCGGTGAACATCAGGGTGAGGTTGGCGGCAAAGCGCGGCATGATCTTTTTCAGCTCTCGGCGGTGAGCAGCGGCGCCTCGAAGACCTGCGTATTGAAGGCGACTCGGGCCGCCATCGCCGCGAAACCCTCAATCCTTGGCCAGCATCGTCCGGCCGATGGAGAACACCCGGCCGTCGCCGAGGAGATGCGCGGTGAAGCCGCCCGGGAACAGCGGCTCGAACGCCTTGTCGCGCACGTTCAGGCCGCCGGCATAGGCGCCGAAGGCCGGCATCACGAGGCGGGTGCCGTCGGCGACGAAGCAGCGGCGGCGCACCGCGCGGCCCCGCATCGCGACCTTGCCGCAGGGATGGAGGTGCCCCGCGATCTCGCCGGCGGCGGGTCCGGAGCTGGGCTCGTGGCGCAGCGTCAGGCCGCCGAGCGTCAGCGCTTCGGCGTAGCGCCCGCCGACGCCCTCGCTCACCGCGGCGTCGTGGTTGCCGGCGATCCAGACCCAGTCGCGCCCCGCCTGGAGGGCCGCCACCATCGCCCGGTCGCCGGGCTCCATCCGCTCGGGTCCGCGGGCATCGTGGAAGGAATCGCCCAGCGCGACGACGCGGGCCGGATCGTGGCGCACGATCGCCTCGTGCACACAGGCCAGCGTCTCGCGGGTGTCGTAGGGCGGCAGGAACTGGCCGGTGCGGGCGGCGTAGGCCGAGCCCTTCTCCAGGTGGAGGTCGGAGACGACGAGCGTGCGGTGCTCCGGCAGCCACAGGCCGCCGCACAGGTCGAGGATCAGGGTCTCCCCGGCCAGCGTCAGACCGGGGGCCTTGTGAGTCTTCTCGAGTCTCTGACCGAGCGCCAAGATCGCATCCTCGCCGGGGGAAGGGGGCACACCACGAAAACTCAGCCCATCGCCTCTTCGAGGAGCTGGGCTTCGGCCTCGGCCAGGATCTCGTCCGCGCCCTCGCCGTAGACCCGCTCGCGCCCGATCTCGAGCATGACGGAGACGGAGAGCGGCGAGACGCGGTCCAGCGCCCTGTGGATGATTCGCCCCCGGACGCGCTCCAACATCATACCGAGGCGCCGCACGTCGAGGAGTCCGGTTGCCGCATCCTGGCGGGCGGCCCGCATCAGCAGGTGGTCGGGCTGGTGCTTGCGCAGCACGTCGTAGATCAGGTCGGTCGAGATCGTGACCTGCCGGCCGGTCTTCCTCAGGCCGGGATGGCGCCGCTCGATCAGCCCGGCGATCACCGCGCACTGGCGGAAGGTGCGGCGCATCATCGACGATTCGTCGAGCCACGCCTCCAGGTCGTCGCCGAGCATGTCCTGCGCGAAGAGATCCGCGAGGAAGCCGGGCTCCAGGGCGATCCGCTCGGAGAGGTCGCGGGTCATGAAGATCGCGAGGCCGTAATCGTTGGCGGCAAAGCCCAGGGGGCGCAAGGCGGCCCGCTCCATCCGCCGGGTCAGCAGCATGCCCAGCGTCTGGTGCGCGAGCCGGCCCTCGAACGGGAATGCGGTGAGGTAGTGGCGGCCCGCCCGCGGAAAGGTCTCGACCAGGAGGTCGCGCGCGCCCGGCAGCACCGAGCGGCGGCGCTGGAGCAGGAGGTAGTCGGCGACCTGCTTGGGCAGCCGGTCCCACTCGAACGGGTCGGCGATGATCGCGCGCACCCGCGCGGCAAGGTACGTCGAGAGCGGGAACTTCGCGCCGGCGTAGGAGGGAATCGCCGGGTCGGTGCCGGGGCCCGCCCGCGTGGCCATCGCCTCGTCCTCGGCGAGGCCCTCGAAGCGCAGCACCTCGCCCGCGAACAGGAAGGTGTCGCCGGGCGTCAGGGTCTCGGCAAAATCCTCCTCGATCTCGCCGAGCACCCGGCCGGTCTTCGGCAGCACCGTGCCGGGCCTGCCCCGGAGGGTGCGGGCGAGCCGGACCTTCACCTTGGTGGCCTCGACGATGGTGCCGATGTTCATCCGATACTGCTGCGCGACGCGGGCGTCGCGCACGCGCCAGAGCCCGTCCGGCCCGCGCAGGATCTTGGCGAAGCGCTCGTAGGCGCGCAGCGCGTAGCCGCCGGTGGCGACGTAGTCGACGACCTGTTCGAAATCCTCCCACGACAGGCCCGCGTAGGGGGCGGCCGAGGTGATCTCCGCGTAGAGGCCGAGCGGGTCGAAGGCATCGGCGCAGGCCATGCCGAGCACGTGCTGGGCCAGCACGTCCGGGGCGCCGAGGCGGGCGTCGGGCGTGTCCTGCGCGGCCGCCTCCACGGCGTCCAGCGCCGCCTGACACTCCAGCATCTCGAAGCGGTTGCCGGGGACGAGGTAGGCCTTCGAGGGCTCGTCCATGCGGTGGTTGGCCCGGCCGATCCGCTGCATGATCCGGCTCGCGCCCTTCGGTGCGCCGACGTTGACCACGAGGTCGACGTTGCCCCAGTCGATGCCGAGGTCCAGGGTCGCGGTGCAGACGATGGCGCGGAGCTGGCCGGCCGCCATCGCCGCCTCGACCCGGCGGCGTTGCGTGGCGTCGAGCGAGCCGTGGTGGAGCGCGATCGGCAGCACGTCGTCGTTCAGGCGCCACAGCTCCTGGAAGGTGTACTCCGCCTGGAGCCGGGTGTTGACGAAGACCAGGACGGTGCGGTGCGCCCGGATCAGGTCGTAGATCGCCGGCATCGCCTGCCACGCGGTGTGGCCGGCGAGCGGCAGGGTGAGGCCGGTGTCCAGCATGCGCAGGTCCGGCGCCGCCCCGCCCTGCACGACGACGAGGTCGGCCATGGCGGGCGCGCATCTTTCCCCTCCCTCCTCTGCGGGGGAGGGTGGCTCGCGAGCTAAGTCGGGAGAGGGGAGCGACGGTGCCGGATGCGGCGCTCCCCCCTCCCGACCCTCGCTCACGCGACGGCCACCCTCCCCCGCTAAAGGGGGAGGGAGGTGGCGCGTGTCCGGCCCGTTCTGCGGCACCAGATATTTTCGCAGCTCGTCCGGCTCCCGCACCGTGGCCGAGAGGCCGATCGCGGTCAGCCCGGGGCTGAGGCGGTGGAGGCGGGCGAGCGCCAGCGACAGCAGATCGCCGCGCTTGGACGTGACCAGCGCGTGGAGCTCATCCAGGATCACGCAGCGCAACCCCGAGAAGAAGTCGGTCGCCTCGCGGTGGGCGATCAGCAGGGCGAGCTGCTCGGGCGTGGTCAGCAGGATGTCGGGCGGGCGCTCGATCTGGCGGGTGCGCTTGTGGGCCGGCGTGTCGCCGGTGCGGGTCTCGATCCGCACCGACAGCCCCATCTCGGCGACCGGCGCGTCGAGGTTGCGCGCGATGTCGACGGCCAGCGCCTTCAGCGGCGAGACGTAGAGGGTGTGCAGCGTCCGGGATTTCTCCCGCCCCTCGGACAGGGCGACGAGGCTCGGCAGGAAGCCCGCCAGCGTCTTGCCCGCGCCGGTCGGCGCGACGAGCAGGGCCGAGCGGCGCTGGCCGGCGATCCGCAGGAGGTCGAGCTGATGGCGCCTGGGGCTCCAGCCGCGGGAGGCGAACCATGCCGCGAAGGCCGGCGGCAGCGCTCCCGGATCGGGCGGAGCCGCCGCGCGCCGGCTCAGGCGAGCGCCATCAGGAAGCGGTCGATGAGTTCAAGGGCGCGCTCCGTCATCGCGCCGGGATGGCGGACGAAGACGTGGCATCCGCCCGGATAGACCGCGGTGTGGCCGCCGTTCGCGGCCGCCGCCCAGCGGCTCGCCATGTAGAGGGTGTCGTCCAGCAGCGGATCGCAGGTGCCCACCGTGAACAGGGCCGGCGGCAGGCCCTTCAGGTGCGCGTAGATCGGCGAGACGTCGGGGCGGCGCCGATCGATGCCGTCGCGCACGTAGCCGTCGGCGAAGGCGGTGAGGTCGCGGGTGTTGACGACGAGGCGCTCCTCACCCCAGTTGCGCACCGACGGCGTCAGGCCGAGGTCGAAGAAGCCGGCGTTGAGGTTCGCGCCGCGGAAGGCGCGCGGCAGCCCGTGCTTGTCGCGCAGGCGCAGCAGGACCATGACGGCCAAGTGCGCGCCGACGGATTCCCCGCCGATGGTCAGCGCCGAGACGCCGAACTCGGCCTTGCCTGGGCCGGCAAGCCAGAGGGCCGCCGCCTCGCAATCGAGGAGGGCCGCCGGGTAGGGGTGCTCGGGCGCGAGGCGATACTCCACCGACAGGCAGACGAAGCCGCAGGAATCGGCGATGCGCTCCAGCCACGGGTCCTGCTCGTCGGCCGAGCCCCAGACCCAGCCGCCGCGGTGGATGTGCAGGTAGGCGCCGCGCACCTTCGCGCCCGGCCGCGGCCGGACCACGCGCAGGGGCAGCTCTCCGCCGGGGCCGTCGATCGTCAGCGTCTCGGCGCGAGCGCTGCGCGGCATCGCCGGCGAGGCCGGGGTGCCGGCGCGCCGCCGGGCGCGCACCTCCGCGATCGGCAGCGACCACGGGTCGGCCTGCGCGGCGTGGGCCGCCACGATCTCGGCGTTCAGCCGCTTGGTCTCCGGATCGATCGTCGCCGGCTCGAACAGGGCGTGGTCGATCATGGGGCGTTTGGTCTCGTTCACGTGCGGAGGCGGCGCGCACCGCGTCGGGCTCCCGCGAATCCCGCGCGCATCTTGGCGCCCGGACGCCGCATTGCCATCTCGTCCCGAACGACGAAACCGTCCAACGCCCCGGCGGCGATCCGGTTTCGCGCCCGGTGTGGTGCATCCGTCACGCTTCCGCCGGCTTCCGAGGGTTGGAAGGCTCGCGTTCCGAGGAAGGTTCATGATCGTCGAGCACGACCCGCGCGGCCGGGAGTCCCGGTATCAGGACGCGCCCTCACAGGCTCCGTTGCCGGGCGCGCGCGGCTCAGGCCTGCGCCGCTTCCTCGGCGGATCGCCGGCCGGGGTGTTCCTGCGGCTGCTGTTCCTGTCGGTGCTGGTGGGCGCCTTCATGGCGATGCTCGGGCTCACGCCCGGACGGCTGTTCCGGCAGGTCTACGAGGCGGCCGGCACGCTGATCGCGCTGGGCCTCGCCAGCGTGCACGATTTCGGCGGCTGGATCGTCGCGGGCGCCGTGGTGGTGGTGCCGCTGTGGCTGATCTCGCGGCTGCTGGCGGTTTCGAAGTAGGTCAGGGTCGTTGAAAGCCGCGGTACGAAAGGAGCGGTCATCCGATGGAGCGTGAGACGGACGCTCGAGACCGCGTCGCGATTTCGAACGAGCGTGCGAGGCTCCTCGCCAACGCGCTCGACCGAGCGTCCACAGCTTGCGTCACGGTCGGGATCTTCGGTCCGATCTCGGCCACCCTGTACGGACCGGGAGCGGTGGCACCTGCCGAGCATAGCGCCTTCTACGCCGCGAGTGCTACGATCTGGCCGTGTGCTGCCGTGTTTCTCCACGTGATGGCGCGCCAAGCACTCGGGACTCTCACATGATGGGACTTTGGGTCTTCGCGAACGTCGTCCTGCCACTCACGCTCATGGCGATCGGATACGCCGCCGTGCGCTGGCACGTGCATCAATCCTCGAAGTGACGCCGCCTCATCCCGGCATCGCGTCGTTGCGCGAAGGCACCATGTCCAGCCGGATCACGCGGCAAGGATGACGCCACCCCCGCCGGTCACCGGCCGGCGCGTTCTCGCGCTTGCCCTGCCGATGACGCTTGCCAACGTTACGACGCCGATGCTCGGCTTCGTCGGCGCGGCGGTGATCGGGCGGCTGGGCGATGCGGCGCTGCTCGGGGCGATCGCCCTCGGGGCGGTGATCTTCGACGCGCTGTTCTGGTCGTTCGGCGCGCTGCGCATGGCGACCGCCGGGCTGACCGCGCAGGCGGTGGGCGCGCGCGACCGCGCCGAGGTCGACCGGACGCTGGCGCGCGCGCTCGCCGCCGGGCTGCTCGCCGGCCTCGCCCTCCTCATCCTGCAGGGGCCGATCGCGGCGGCGGCCTTCCGGATCAGCGGCGCGAGCCCGGCGGTGGTCGCGGGCCTTGCCACGTACTTCCACGTCCGCATCCTCTCCGCGCCCTTCGCGCTCGCGAACTACGCCGTCCTCGGCTCCGTCCTCGGGCGCGGGCGCACCGATCTCGGGCTGCTGCTGCAGGTGGCGATCAACGCCGTCAACATCGGCCTCACCCTGGCGCTGGTGCTCGGCCTCGACCTGGGGCTCGCCGGCGCGGCGCTCGCCACCGTGACGGCGGAGGCTGCCGGCCTCGGTCTCGGGCTTCTCCTCCTCGCCCGGCTCGGCTCGCGGCCCTGGCGCGTGCCGCTCGCCGAGATCCGCGATGCGGCAGCCCTGCGGCGGACGCTGTCCGTCAACGGCGACGTCGTCGTGCGGACGCTGGCGTTGGTCGCCGGCATCGTCCTGTTCTCGGCGCTCGGCGCCCGCCAGGGCGACGCGGTGCTCGCGGCGAACGCCGTGCTGTGGAATCTCTTCCTGATCGGCGGGTTCTTCCTCGACGGCTTCGCCACTGCGGCCGAGGCGCTGTGCGGGCAGGCGGTCGGCGCCCGCGATGCAGCGGGCTTCCGCCGGGCCTCGCGCCTGTCGCTGCTCTGGTGCCTCGGCTTCGGCGTCGCGGTCAGCCTGCTGGCGCTCACCGGGGGCCACGCCTTCATCGATTTCGTGACCACGAGCGAGCCCGTGCGCGCGGTCGCCCGGCGCTACCTCGTGCTGGCCGCGCTGGCGCCCCTCGTCGCGGCGCTGCCGTTCGCCTACGACGGCATCTACATCGGCGCCACCTGGACCCGGGCGATGCGCAACCTGATGCTGGCCGCGCTCGCGGCCTACGGCGCCGCGCTGGCCCTGGTGCAGGGGCTGGACCTCGGCAATGCCGGCCTGTGGCTCGCCTTCCTGGGCTTCCTCGCCGCGCGCGGCGTCGGCCAAGCGCTGGCCTACCCGCGGCTCGCGCGCCGGACCTTCCCGCCCGAGGCGCCGTGAGTCAGCGCGGGTCCTTCCAGGTGCCCGTCGACGCCGGCGCCCGCGGCGGATCGGCCGGTGCCGCGGCCTCGACGCGGCGCTGCACGGTCCTGCGGGCGGGGCGTTCCGCGTGCCGCTGGCGGACCAGCGGGGCCCGGCGCATCCGCGGCCGCCGCGCGCGCTCCGTCGAGGCGCCGACCACGCCGCCGATCACGGCGCCCGCCACCGCGCCGACCGGGCCGGCCACGAGGGCGCCCGCGACCGCGCCGGAGCCGACGCCGACCACGGTGTTGCTCGCGGCCGACGCCGCCACCGGCATCGCCAGGGCCGTCGTCACCAGCAGGCCGAGCAGCGCGCGTCGCATCATGGGTCCGACCTTCGATTCTCGTGCCGGGACCGGCTTGGCCGCCGATGGTGACGAAAGCGGGGCCGCGCACCGGGTTTCGACGGCGCCGCTTTCTGCCGCGTTTCGGCGTCCCCACCCCTGGCACGGTGGTGCCCGTGCGGTAGGGTCCTCCCCGAATCATCGGGAAGTGACATGTCCGACATCCGCCTCCGCCGCAGCGTCCTCTACATGCCGGGCTCGAACCAGCGCGCGCTCGACAAGGCCAAGACCCTGCCGGCCGACTGCCTGATCCTCGACCTGGAGGACGCGGTCGGCCTGGAGGAGAAGGACTTGGCCCGCGAGCAGGTCTGCGCCGCGGTGAAGGGCGGCGGCTACGGCGACCGCGAGCTGATCATCCGGGTCAACGCCCCCCAGACCCCCTGGGGCGAGGCCGACCTGCGTGCGGCGATCCAGGCGCGGCCGGACGCGATCCTGATGCCGAAGGTGTCCTCGCCCGCGGTGCTGGAGAGCATAGCCAACCACCTGGAGGCGCTGGACGCCCCCGAGGGCATCGCCGTCTGGGCGATGATCGAGACGCCGGCCGCGATCCTCAACATCCAGGAGATCGCCCGGGCGAGCCGCGACCGGCGCACCCGGCTGACCTGCTTCGTGCTCGGCACCAACGATCTCGCCAAGGACACCTGGGCGCAGCTCGTGCCCGGCCGCGTGCCGATGCTGCCGTGGATCATGTTCGCGCTCGCCGCGGCGCGGGCCGAAGGGCTGACCATCCTCGACGGCGTGTGGAACGACATCGGCGACATCGAGGGCTGCCGCACCGAGTGCCGGCAGGCGCGCGACCTCGGCTTCGACGGCAAGACCCTGATCCACCCGAACCAGTTGGAGCCGGCCAACACCTCGTTTGCCCCGACCGAGGAGGAGGTGCGCCGCGCCCGCCTCGTCCTCGACGCCTTCGACCGGCCGGAGAACGCCCGGCGCGGCGCCATCCAGGTCGAGGGCCGCATGTACGAGCGCCAGCACACCGGCATGGCCCGCCGCGCGGTGATGTGGTCGGAATCGATCGCCGCCAAGGGACAGTGACAAGGGGCAGTGACAAGGGGCAGTGAACGGCGTCCTTCAGGGATAGGCCGCCTCGGGAAACGCCGTGCGGTAGGCGGCCGGGCTCGCGCCGAGCCGGGTACGGAAGTGATGGCGCAGCGCTTCCGGCGATCCGAAGCCGCAGGCGGCGGCCACCGCGGGGATCGGCAGCCGAGACGTCTCCAGGAGTTCGCGGGCGCGCTCGACGCGCTCGGCGACGAGCCACGCGCCGGGGCTCAGCCCGGTCGCCTCCCGGAAGCGGCGATGCAGGGCGCGCGGACTCAGCGCCGCGTCGGCCGCGAGCCGCGCCACCGTCCACTCCTGGTCGAGGGCTGTCCGCACCCGGTCGAGCAGGGGGGCGAGCCGCGAGGCGGGCGCGCGCAGGCGCGGCACCGGCCGCTCGACGTACTGGGCCTGTCCGCCCTGACGGTGCGCCGGCAGGACGAGGCGTCGGGCGATCCGGTTCGCGACCTCCGCGCCGCGGTCGCGCCGGACGAGATGCAGGCACAGGTCGAGGCCCGCCGCGCTCCCCGCCGCGGTGAGGACGCTGCCCGCATCGACGTAGAGCACGTCCGGCACGAAGTGCAGGGCCGGATGCCGCCGGACGAGGGCCTCGGCGTAGCGCCAGTGCGTCGTCGCGTCGTGCCCGTCGAGGAGGCCCGCGGCCGCGAGGACGAAGGCGCCGGAGCAGAGCGAGAGGATGCGCGCGCCGTCCGCGTGGGCGGCGCGGAGGGCCGCGCGGAGATCGTCGGGCACCGGGGCGTCGATGCCGCGCCACCCGGGCACGATGACGGTGCCGGCGCCCTCAAGGAGTTCCAGACCTCCGTCAGCCAGGACGTGGACTCCGCCCGTTGCCCGCATCGGGCCGGATTCCAGCCCCGCGACCGCGAACCTGTACCAGTCCGGTCCCATCTCGGGGCGCGGCAACCCGAAGACCTCGACGGCGCAGCCGAACTCGAAGGTGCACAGGCCATCGTAGGCCAGCACGATCACGGGCCTGTCCGCGGCCGTTCGGGAGGATCGGCGTTCTGGCATGATCCTGACGATAACCGGCATTCGTGCCGCTCACCAGCGGACCTCGAATCTCCTACCCTCTCCCGGCCGACCCATCCGAGGAGACGCGTCGATGCCGAGCGCCATCACCCAAATTCCCGCCGCCGCCCCGGAGACCGCGCGCGACCACTTCGCGGGGCGCCTCGCCCTGGAGGCCGATTGCGCGGACGTTCACGCCGCGCTGACGACTGGCGCCGCCGACTTCGTCGTTCTCGACGTGCGGGGGCCCGAGGCCTACGCGCGCGGCCACGTGCCCGGCGCCCTCGGCCTGCCGCACCGCTCCATCACCGCCGAAGCCCTGTCCGCGTGGCCGGACGACACACTGTTCGTGGTCTACTGCGCGGGTCCGCACTGCAACGGGGCCGATCGAGCCGCCCTGCGCTTGGCCGAGCTCGGCCGTCCCGTGAAGCTGATGATCGGCGGCGTCACCGGCTGGGCGGACGAAGGCTTCGCCCTCGCCACCGGCGGTGCGCCGGGCGGCTGACCGGCGTCAAGACGAGGGACGCGCGGCCGCCGCTTCCATCAGGCTCCATCCGGCCTCGGTGAGCGCGTAGTGCGTGCGGCTCGTCCGCGCGTCGCGCCGGGTTGCCGCGACCAGCCCGGCTTCCTCGATCGATGCGAGCGCGCGGAGCGCATGGGCGTGGGCGACGTCGAGGTTCCTCGCCGCGCTGCGGCTGTCGGCGGAAAGGCCGAGATGGGCCGCCGCGAGCAGCAGCGCGGCGAGCGTGTCGAGGTCGGGCCGGAGCGCCCCGACACCTTCGACCAGGGCGACGAGGGCGGTCTCGTCCGCCGCGCCGTCGCTCAAGCGGCGGCCGTCGCGCGCGGGCGGACCGTCACCAGCACCGATTTCGAGGTCGGTGTGTCGCTCTCGCGCCCGAAGGTCGAGAGCGGGACCAGCACGTTCAGCTCCGGGTAGTAGCCGGCCAGACTCCCGCGGGGCATGTCGAAGGGCACGAGGCGGAAATCCTCGGCGACGCGCGCCGTCCCGTCATCGTGCAGGCCGACGACGTCGACCCGCTCGCCGGCGCGCTGCCGCAGCGCGGCCAAGTCGTCGGGATGGCAGAAGATCACGCGGCGCTCGCCGTAGACGCCGCGGTAGCGGTCGTCGAGGCCGTAGATCGTGGTGTTGTACTGATCGTGGCTGCGGAAGGTCTGCAGCACGAACGTGTCGTCCGAGCGCTTGGCGATCTGGTGCTCGGTCGCCTCCGGCAGGGCGTCCGCGGAGAAGTTCGCGCGGCCGGTCGCGGTCTCGAACACGCGCGCGGCGGCGGGGTTGCGCAGCATGAAGCCGCGCGGGCGCCGGACCCGCACGTTGTAGTCCGTGAAGTCGGGGATGGTGCGCTCGATCCGGTCGCGGATGCGGTCGTAGTCGGCGGCCAGCGCCGCCCAATCCACCTGCGCCGAGCCGACGGTGGCCGCCGCCATCCCGGCGATGATCGCGATCTCGGAGCGCAGCGCCTTCGACGCCGGCTTGTTGATGCCGCCCGAGCCGTGGACCATGCTCATCGAATCCTCGACGGTCACGATCTGGACCTTGCCGGCGGTGTTCCGGTCGATCTCGGTGCGGCCGAGGCAGGGCAGCACGTAGGCGACCCGGCCCGGCACGAGGTGGGAGTGGTTGAGCTTCGTCGCGATGTGGACGGTGAGCCGGCAGGAGGCGAGCGCCCCGGCCACCAGCGCCGTGTCCGGCGTGGCGCGGGCGAAGTTGCCGCCCAAGCCGATGAAGGCCTTGGCCGAGCCGTCGAGCATCGCGCCGATTGCGGCGAGCACGTTGTGCCCGTGCCGGCGCGGCGGGCTGAAGCCGAACTCGCGCTCCAGGGCGTCGAGGAAGGCGGCGGGGGGCTTCTCGTTGATGCCGACCGTGCGGTCGCCCTGGACGTTCGAGTGGCCGCGCACCGGGCACAGCCCCGCGCCGGGGCGCCCGATGTTGCCGCGCAGCAGCATCAGGCTCGTCATCTCACGGATGGTCGCGACCGAGTGGCGGTGCTGCGTCACGCCCATCGCCCAGGTGCAGATCGTCCGCTCCGAGGCGAGGTAGACCTCGGCCACGGTCTCGAGGTCGGCGCGATTCAGGCCGGACTGGTCCTCGATCGCCGCCCAGGTCGTGGCCTCGACCGCCGCCCGGTAGGCGGCAAGACCCGCGGTGTGATCGGCGAGGAAGGCCTGATCGAGGACGGAGGGACGACCCTCGGCCAACGCCGCGTCGTCGGCCGAGAAGACCGCCTTGGCGATGCCGCGGAAGGCGGCCATGTCGCCGCCGAGCCGCGGCTGGAGGTAGTGGCTCGCGATCGGCGCGCTCGCGCCGCGCAGCATCTCGACGGTGTTCTGCGGATCGGCGAAGCGCTCCAGGCCGCGCTCGCGCACGGGGTTGAACACCACGACCTTGGCGCCGCGCTCGGCGGCGCGGCGCAGGTCGCCCAGCATCCGCGGGTGGTTGGTGCCCGGGTTCTGGCCGACGACGAAGATCGCGTCCGCCGCCTCGAAATCCTCCAGCAGCACCGTGCCCTTGCCGATCCCGATCGCTGCGGTCAGCGCGATGCCGCTCGCCTCGTGGCACATGTTGGAGCAGTCGGGGAAGTTGTTGGTGCCGTAGGCCCGAGCGAAGAGCTGGTAGAGGTAGGCCGCCTCGTTCGAGGCTCGGCCAGAGGTGTAGAACTCGGCTTGGTCCGGATGGTCGAGCCCGCGCAAGCTCGCGCCGATCTCGGCGAACGCCTGCTCCCAGGTCGCCGGCAGGTAGCGGTCGCTGGCGGCGTCGTAGCGCATCGGGTGGGTGAGGCGGCCCTCGCCTTCGAGCGCGTAGTCGCTCCAGCCGCGCAGCTCCGCCACGGTGTGGCGGGCGAAGAAGCTCGGGGGCGTGCGCTTGTCGGTCGCCTCCCACGAGACCGCCTTCACGCCGTTCTCGCAGAACTCGAACGAGGAGCCGTGCTCCGGGTCGCCCCAGGCGCAGCCGGGGCAGTCGAAGCCGTCGGGCTGGTTTGCCTTCAGCAGGGCCCGCGCGCCGGAGAGCGGGGCACGGCTGCCGAGCAGGTGCTTGCCGCAGCTCTTCAGGGCCCCCCATCCGCCGGCGGCCGACGAACGTTTGGGAGAGCCGGCCGAATGGTCCATGAAGCAACCCTGGAAGCGACGACGGCGCGGCGATCGCGCTGACGTGAGATAAAAGCTTGGGGGGCTCATCCTCAATCGCGTCCGGACGCACCCCCCGCATGCGTCCGGCACGCGCGATGTTTTCATGATTCCACGCGCGCGGTCCGCGGCGTGGGCAGGCGCGCGTACTATGAGGACCCCATGTGGGCGCGAACGCGGATCATGGCGGCCCTGGCGGCGGGCTGCGCGGTCGGGGTCGCCGTCATGGCGCACGACCGGGCCCGGGACGCGCAGTGGGCGGTCACGCCCGCGCAGGTCGCCGACGCGCAGGCGCACGGGCGGCCCGGCGTCGAGGTCGCGCCGGGCCGCTTCGCGACGGACGGCATCCCGAGCGTCGACGCCGCGCTGCTGCCGGTGAAGTGGGTGCTGCTCGGGCTCGGGGCCGCCTGCGCGGTGCTCGCCGGAACCGGGCGGCGCAGGGCCGATCCGTGAGGCGCACCCCTCAAGCCGTACGCGCCAGCGCCGCCGCATCCCGCCCGACGATCGCCGAGAGCCCGGTCGCGCCCTCCGCCCGCATCCGCGCGACGAGGCCGGCCTTGATCCGGGCGACGAGGCCGGGACCCTCGTAGACCAGGGCGGAGTAGAGCTGCAGCAGGCTCGCGCCGGCGCGGATCTTGGTCCAGGCGGCCTCGGCCGAATCGATGCCGCCGACGCCGACGAGGGGCAAGTGCCCGCCGACGCGCAGGTAGGCCTCGGCCAGGAGCCGCGTCGCCGGGCCGAACAGCGGCCGGCCGGACAGGCCGCCGGCCTCGGCCGAGAGCGCGGTCTCGGCGAGCGCTGCCGGGCGCGCGACCGTGGTGTTGCACACGACCAGGGCCGCAACCCCGCGGCGGACCGCCGTGGCGCAGATCGCGTCCAGCGCGTCGAGGGTGATGTCGGGGGCGATCTTCAGGAGGATCGCGGTGGCGGGCGCCGCGCGATCGCGGGCCGCGACGACGCGAGCCAGCAGGTCGTCGAGGAAGGCCTCGCCCTGGAGGTCGCGCAGGCCGGGCGTGTTGGGCGAGGATACGTTGACGGTGATGAAGTCGGCGAGCGGCGCGAGCCGCGCCGTGCAGGCGACGTAGTCGGCGAGCCGGTCGGCCGTCTCCTTGTTGGCGCCGACGTTGACGCCGACGATGCCGCGCCGGCCCCGACGCTCCAGCCGTCCGGCGACCACGTCGAGGCCCTCGCTGTTGAGGCCGAAGCGGTTGATCACGGCGCGGTCGCGAGCAAGGCGGAACACCCGCGGGCGCGGGTTGCCGCCCTGCGCCCTCGGGACGACGCCGCCGACCTCGACGAAGCCGAAGCCCAGGCCGAGCAGCGCGTCGGCCGCCCGCGCGCCCTTGTCGAAGCCCGCCGCCAGCCCGACCGGGTTGGGGAAGTGCTGCCCGAGCAGGTCGACCGCGAGGCGCGGGTCGTCCGGCGCGGGCGCCCGCGCCGGCATCATCGCGAGGGCTGCCAGCGTCAGGTCGTGGGCGCGCTCGGCATCGAGCCCGTGCAGGACGGGCCGCACCAGGGGGAACAGCGCGCCGATCACCCGCCGATCTCCGCCGGGAGCCGGTGCAGGCCGTCCGGCCCGAGCGTCAGGGCCGCGACGCTTCGCACGGCCGCGAGCGGCAGGTCACCGTAGAGGTGCGGGAACAGGTGGCCGCCGCGGGAGGGCTCGTAGCGCAGGCTATCGCCCAGCGCCTCGGCCTCCACAGCCACGAGCACGAGGTCGGCCTGCCCCGAGAAGTGCCGCCGCGCGGTCTCGGCCACCTGCGCGGCGGTGGAGAAGTGGATGAACCCGTCGGACACGTCTATCCCTGAGCCCTTGAAGCGGCCGGCGGCCTCGGCCGCGCGCCAGAGCGGTTCGGGGCAGATCTTGTAGATGAGCGGCATCGGCGGCACCCGGGACTTCGCGCGCCGTCGATAGGGCGCCGCGCGGTCCACTGGCAACCGGGAACGCGGTGCGGAGAGGGCTGCTCGGGGCCGAGCACCGCCGGTGGAGATCGATTGCGTTTCGTGCGTCGTAGTTCTACTTTCCTACGGCTAGGCCGTGCGTCTCAGCGGCCCGTTGCGCCTCGAGCCCGACATGCTGTCCCACGAGCAGATCTGGAACGCCATCGACCGGCTGGCCGAGCGCCACGGCTTCTCGCCGTCCGGTCTCGCGCGCCGCTCAGGGCTTGACGCCACGAGCTTCAACCGGTCGAAGCGCGTCGGCGTCGATGGGCGCAAGCGCTGGCCGTCGACGGAGTCGGTCTCGAAGGTGCTCGCCGCGACCGGCGCCAGCCTCGACGATTTCCTGCGCCTGATCGAGGCCCGCGAGGGGCCGCCGCGCGCCATGGTGCCGTTGATCGGCCTGACCCAGGCGGGCGCCGGGCGCCTGTTCACCGACGAGGGCGTGCCCACCGGCGGCCCCGGCTGGGAGGAGATCGAGTTCCCCGATCTCGGCGAGGAGCGCGCCTTCGCGCTCGAAGTGCAGGGCGACTCGATGCTGCCGCTGTTCCGCGACGGCGACGTGCTGATCGTCTCGCCCTCGGCCAGCGTGCGCAAGGGCGACCGCGTCGTGGTGCGCCTTCACGCCGGCGAGGTGCTCGCCAAGGAACTCCGCCGCCGCACCGCCCGCACGGTGGAACTCGCCTCCCTCAACCCGGAGCACGAGGACCGCACCCTCAACGTCGGGGAGATCGCCTGGATGGCACGCGTCATGTGGATCCGCCAGTAGGGCCGGCCACTTGCTTGGAAGCTGTGGAAGCCGCGGCCTCCGTGCGCCGATCCCGGCTCGGCCGTGAGGATCTTGGCCGTGAGGACCGATGCCGCTATCGATGGACCGGTGGCGGGCCGTCAGTTCCGCAAGGCCGGGAAGCACCATGGCACAGCCCGAAGCGGACGGCCGGAACGAGGAGGCCGACCTTCCGCCAGGCTGGATCGCGCTCCTCGATGCGGCCGCTCCGGCCTTCCTGTCCGATCCGGATCGCCCGGACGAGCCGATCGTCCACGCCAACCCGGCCTTCCTGCGGCTGGCCGGCCGGCCCGCGGCCGAAGTCGTCGGGCGCAACGTCCGCTTCCTGGCCCACGAGCGCGGCGCCCTCCCGGCCGGACACGCGGGACCGGCCGAATTCCTCGCGGCCACCGGCGACGGGGCGACGTTCTGGGCCAGCCTGACCCTGGTGCCGGTGCCGGGCAGCGGCCTGCGCCTCGGGCAGCTCGCCGACGTGACGCGGCGGCGCGATGCGGAGAGCGCCCTGGTGCTGTCGCGCCAGCGCGAGGCGCTGGGACTGCTGACCAACAGCGTCGCCCACGAATTCAACAACTTCCTGCAGATCCTGATCGGCTACATCGACGGGCTGAAGCGGCGCTTGGGCGAGAGCCCCGAGCCGTTCATCCAGCGGGCGATGAGCCGCTCGACCGACGCCACCGAGCGCGCCGCGATCCTCACGCGGCAACTCCTCGCCTTCTCGCGCAAGATCGCGCCGGACGTGCGCCCGGTGGACCTCGACGCCCTCGTCGCCGGAACGGCCGAGCGCCTGCGGCCCGGCCTGCCCGCCCGCGTGAGGCTGGAGGTCGCCGGCACCCCCGGCCTGCCGCGGGCGATCAGCAACCCGACGCAGGTCGAGCTGGCGCTCGGCCACATCGTCGCCAACGCCTGCGAGGCGATGCCCGCCGGCGGCACGATCAGCCTGAGCACCTTCCGCATCGCCCCCGGCGACCGCTCGGTGCAGCGCCCCGAGGACGGGGCGGTCGGCATCCACGTCATCGACACGGGCACCGGCATGTCGCCGGAGATGCTGACGCGGGCGCTGGCCCCCTTCGCCACCAGCCGCGAGGCCGGACGCGGGGCGGGGCTCGCCATCGTCCACGGCCTGATGAAGCGCCAGAACGGCACCATCGCGCTGGAGAGCAGTCCCGGCGCGGGGACGCAGGTGCGGCTCGTCTTCCCGGCAGCGCCGGAGCGGGCGCTGCATTGATCACGCCGGGGAATCGCGCGGCGCGGTCCAGGATGTTGCCGATCGGACGGACTAAAACCCCGCCGCAGCCGTCACCATATCATCCTCGGCGCTCGCGCCAAGGGGTTCTCTCCAGTCTCAAGACCCCAAGACCTTGTCCTTCATCAGAGGCGGATCGATGCTTACCTCCCTCACGCGCCGCACGCGCACGGCGACCATCCTGGCGCTGGCTGCCGCGCTCACGGTCGCGGCGCCCGCGGTCGACGCCCGTCCGGGCGGCGGCGCCAGCATGGGATCGCGCGGCTCGCGGACCTTCAGCCCGCCGTCGGCGACCACCACGGCACCCACCGCGGCCCCGATGCAGCGCACGCAGACCCAGCCCTCGCCGGGCATGACCAATCCCGGCATGCAGGCGCCGGCCGCACGGCCGCGCTTCGGCGGCGGCTTCATGGCCGGTCTCCTCGGCGCGGGCCTCCTCGGGGCGCTGCTCGGCGGCGGCTTCTTCGGGGGCCTCGGCGGCATCGCCTCGATGCTCGGCCTGCTGCTGCAGGTCGGCCTCGTGGTCCTGCTCGCCTCCTTGGCGCTGCGCTGGTTCCGCCGCCGCAACCAGCCGGCCGGCGCCGGCGCGTCCTACGCGCGGACGGGCATGGATGCCGATCCTGGCCTGAACGGCGGTCCCGGCGCAGGCGGGCCGGCCGCCGGCCTCGGCGGGATGATGGGCGGCGCCCCGCGTCCCCCGCAGCAGCGCCCGGTCCAGGTCGGCCCGAACGACTTCCAGTCGTTCGAGCGCCTGCTCGGCGAGGTGCAGGACGCCTATTCGCACGAGGACGCGGTCGGCCTGCGCAACCTCGCGACGCCGGAGATGGCCGGCTACTTCGAGGAGGAGCTGCGCAACAACGCCGCCCGCGGCGTGGTCAACCGCATCACCGAGGTGAAGCTCCAGCAGGGCGACCTGTCGGAGGCCTGGGGCGAGGGCAACCAGGAGTTCGCCACGGTGGCGATGCGCTACACCCTCAAGGACGTGACCCTCGACCGGACCAGCAACCGCGTCGTCGCGACCGAGCCGGGCGAGGCCGTGGAGCTCTGGACCTTCGTGCGCAGCCAGGGCCGTCCGTGGATCCTCTCCGCGATCCAGCAGACCCGCTGATCGCGCGCCACGGAGCGAACGAGCCGGCGTCCTCACGGGGCGCCGGCTTTTCCGTGCGCATCCCAGAGGTTGGCGAGCGTCACGAAGCCCGCGACCGGAACCTCCTCCGCCCGCGCGGTCCCGGCGATGCCGGCCTTCGCCAGCAGCGTACCGGGTTCGGGCGTCAGGCCCTTCAGGCTCTGGCGCATCATCTTGCGGCGCTGCCCGAAGGCCGCCCGCGTCACCGCCTCCAGCGCCCCCGCGTGGCAGGACAGGGGCGTCGCGCGCGGGACGAGCCGGACCACGCTCGACGTCACCTTCGGCGGCGGCACGAAGGCCGAGGGCGCTACGTCGAACAGGATGTGGGCGTCCGTCCGCCAGCCGCAGAGCACGCCGAGGCGGCCGTAATCGGCCCGCGCGGTCTCGTCGGCGACGATGCGCTCGGCGACCTCGCGCTGGAACATCAGCGTGGCGGAGTCCCACCAGGGCGGCCAGACCTCGCCGCCGAGCCACCCGGTCAGCAGCGCGGTGCCGACGTTGTAGGGCAGGTTGGCCACGATCCGCGCCGGCCCGCCGCCGATCAGCGGGCGCGGATCGAAGGCGAGGGCGTCGGCGTCGATCACCTCCAGGCGTCCGGGATAGCACGCCGCGATCTCGGCCAGCGCCGGCAGCGCGCGCGGATCGCGCTCCACCGCGATCACCCGGGCGGCGCCCTCGGCGAGCAGCGCCCGCGTGAGCCCGCCGGGGCCGGGGCCGACCTCCAGCACGGTGACCCCGTCGAGCGGCCCCGCCGCGCGGGCGATCCGCCCGGTCAGGTTGAGGTCGTACAGGAAGTTCTGGCCGAGCGCCCTGCGCGGCTCCAGCCCGTGCCGCGCCACGACCTCGCGCAGCGGCGGCAGGCCGTCGGGAGCGCTCAAATTCCTCGCCCCCGATCCTGGGGCCTCAAGGGAAGCTTTCTGCAACGGCAGAAGCGCGCGTTCGCCTTCGGCCTCAGGCCGCCGGCAGGAAAGGCCGAGACGTCGGGGCGCTGGTATATCGGGTCACCGAAGAAACCCTCGTCGGCTCGACAGACCCCCTCTCCCGGGCGGGAGAGGGATGGGGTGAGGGATGAGAACCATCCGAAGAGGTCGCGTCCCGCATCCGCAGGGCCGTCGTATGCCCGAGGCGTGCAGGTCGGGATTCCCTCGTCGCGGCTCGTCGCGTGCCCGATGGCGCGTCGATTTTTCCAGCACGACGGCATCCTTCGCGGGTGAGGCGAACGCGCGAGGCCTTCGTGTTCCCGGCTGAAGGGGCGATCGAGGCCAGCGGCCTGCCTCATCCGGAGCGTTCTCATCCCTCACCCCGTCCCTCTCCCGCGAAGGGGGTGGGGACCCGCGTCCCATCGGAGCATCCTCGTCGGCGAGAGGGGATCACAGCTCGTCTTCGGCGTCGAAGTGCGCGGCGGGCACTGACCGGGGCCGGCCGGCATAGGCGTGGAGCGGAATCACGTCCGCGCCCGGAGCGCGCCTGCCGGCGCGCGCGGCGGCGTTGCGCGCCAGCCGGTCCGCGAGGCGGATCGCGGCGATCAGGCTGTCCGGCCTCGCGAGCCCCTTGCCCGCGATGTCGAAGGCGGTGCCGTGGTCCGGCGACGTGCGGATGAAGGGCAGGCCGAGGGTGACGTTGACGCCCTCGTCGAAGGCGATGGTCTTGATCGGGATGAGCGCCTGATCGTGGGTGGGCGCCAGCGCCACGTCGTAGGTCACGCGCGCGCGCGCGTGGAACATCGTGTCGGCCGGCAGCGGCCCGCGGATGTCGAGTCCTTCCGCGCGCAGCCTCGCGACGGCCGGTGCCAGCACGTCCCGGTCCTCGTGGCCGATGGTGCCGGATTCGCCCGCGTGCGGATTGAGCCCGGCCAGCACGAGGCGCGGCTTCTCCAGCCCGAAGCGCTCGGCGAGGTCGCGGGCGACGATGCGGGCGGTCTCCTCCACCAGCGCCTGCGTCAGCAGGCGCGGCACGTCCCGCAGGGGCACGTGGATCGTCACCGGCACGACGGCGAGGTCCGGGCTCCAGATCATCATCACCGGCCGCGGCGGCGGAAGGCCGGGCGGCACCGAGAGCGCGGCCAGGAACTCGGTGTGGCCGGGATGGGCGAAGCCGGCCCGGGTCAGCACGAACTTGGCGATCGGGTTGGTGACGAGCGCGCAGGCCCGGCCCGCGCGCACGAAGCCGACGGCGGCGGTGATCGACTCGATCGTCGCCCCGGCCGAGCCCGAATCCGGCAGGCCGGGCTCGGCCCCGACCTCGGTCCCGCTCGGCAGCGCCACGACGGGCAGCGCCCGGGGAAACACGGCGATCGCCGTCTCCGGGTCGATCTCGGCCACCGGCACCGAGAGCTCGAGGCGGTTGGCCATGCGCTCGATGAAGGCGGGGTCGGCCACGAGGAAGAACGGCGGCAGCGGATCGCGCCCGGCCCGGGCGAGCCACGCCGCCAGCGCGATCTCCGGCCCGATGCCGGCCGGATCTCCGAGGGTCAGGGCGAGGGGTTGCATCGTGTCACGACTTCGTCGGCGGCTTCGCGGTCGAGGACCCACGATGGAAGACCGTCCGTGTAGCAGTCCGGTCCCGCCCCCGCGAGGCGCCTCTCAGCGCACCGTGGCGATACCGTCGGCGGTCGAGCCCACGCCGACGTTCTGGCGCAGGTCCGCCTCGCCCAGCGTCTTCAGCTCGACCCGCAGCAGCACCGTCTTGTTGCTCTCGGTCACGCCGGTGGCGAGCGCGATCGGCGAGACGATATAGTTGAGCGAAACCGTGGTGCACTCGTCCTGATACCCGGCGCCGACGCTCATGCCCGAGAGGTAGAAGCGGCCCGGGTTCTGGTAGATCGGCACGCTTCCGATCGGGTTGGCGAGGTAGCTCGACAGCGCGTCGGCGTAGAGGGTGCGGGTGTCGAGGTAGTGCGTCAGGTCGACGAGCGCCGATCCGGTGACGAACCAGTTCGGCGTGATGTTGTAGGTCGCCGTCGCGGTGACCCCTTCGCGGCGGTGGTTGAAGCCCAGCAACGGCTGCGCCTCGTAGTACGAGTAGAACGCCGACAACGTCAGCGGCAGGAAGGGCGCGAAGCGCGCGGTCACGCCGGTCTCGAATCGGTTGACCTTGAAGTCCGCTTGGTCGAAGCGGGCGCGGGTGATCAGGCTGATGTTCTGGTTCGGCGAGAGCTGGAACCGGCCGACGAAGTCCGAGCGCGTGGTCTCGAGCCCGGAGTCAAGTCCGACATTGGCGATGTCGCCGCGCCGGAACGAGTTCACCCCGGCAAGCTGGATCGACTCGCCGAACATCGCGTTCGCGTACCAGCCCGAGGCCGTCACCACCGAGTACTGGCCGCCGAGGTTGGTCCGCAGGCCGCCCTCGACCCGGTCGTAGCCCGAGAACTTGTCCCATTGGAACAGGGACGTGTCGTCGAAGACGAGGCTCTGCGCGTCCTCGTTCGGCAGATGCCCGATCCGGGTCTCGGAGGGCCGCGCGATGATCTGGGCGATCGGCTCCAGGGTGTGGACGCCGAGCGCTCCGAAGTCGCTGACGAAGGGGTAGCGGTAGTCGAGCCCCACCGCCGGCATCACCCGGCCCGTGAAGCCCTCGTCGATGCTGGCGATCTGCGGCACCAGGGCGTTCTGGTAACCCGAGAAGCTCGGGTTCACGAAGAACGCGTCGGTGCGCAGGTATGCGAACGGCGTGAAGGCTTGGCCGAGGTCGTCGATGAAGGTCCGGCGCCAGGAAAGCTGCGCCGAGGCGCGGGTGTCGGTGCCGGCCAAGCCCCGAACGAGGCAGGTGGCCCGGTTGAACGCCGTGCAGGTCTCGTAGAGCGGGAAGCTGACGCCGTTGACGCTCGGGCTGAACAGGTAGGTGCCGGTGCGCGGGAGACCCTGGAAGTCCGTCGCCTCGCGGGTGAGGCTGGTGATGTTGGCCTGGAACCGGACCTCTCCGCCGAGCGCGCCCGGACCGTTGATGCGCTTGTCGTAGTCGATCACCGGCAGCACCAGCGGCTGCTCCTTCTGCCAGTCGAAGCTCGACAGGCCCTTGAAGTAGTAACCCCGCGCCTCGAACCAGGAGCGGTCGCCCTGGCCGATCAGGTAGGCCGTCGACACCGCCTCGCGGAAGTAGTCGGTGGTGATGGTCTGGTTGCGGATGCGGTAGTTGTCGAGGAACCACTTGTCGGTGACGCCGACGAGGTCCCAGCCGGTGCGCCAGCGCTCGTTGATGTAGAACCGGCCCTTCGACTCGACCGAGCCGCGGAAGTCCCGGTCGCCCGCGCCGAGCGGTCCCGGCAGGAACGCCGACGGCGTCGTCTGGAAGATGCCGGACACGCGCAGGTTGTACGTGCCGGTATCCAGGCGCTGGCGGAACTCGGCCTGACCGAGCACGCCCTGCCGGCTGAGGAAGGACGGCGTGACCGTGAGGTCGTAGTCCGGCGCGAGGTTGAAGAAGTACGGGACCGCGGCGCCGGAGCCGAGCGCGGTCGAGGAGATGAAGCGCGGGGTCAGGAAGCCGCTCTTGCGCTTCACCGTCGGATCGGCAGCCTCGAAGTAGGGCAGGTAGGCCACCGGAATCCCGGCGATCTCCAGGGTCGAATCCTCGAAGTAGAGCGTGTGGGTCTCGTTGTTGTGGATGATCTTGGTCGCCCGCACCTGCCAGAGCGGCGGCGTCTCCGGATGGTCCCTGCACGGCTCGCAGGCGGTGTAGGTGCCGGCGTCGAAGGTGGTCTGCTCGCCCTCGGCGCGCTCGCCGCGCGGGGCCGAGAAGCGGGTGCGGACGGTCTCGCCCTTGGTCTCGACCGTCTGCTGGATGCGCAGGGCGTCGATGAAGCCGTTCCTGAAGTCGTCGGTCAGCTCCATCCGGTCGCCGGTCACCACCGATCCGTCCTGGTCGGTCAGGCGGGCGTTGCCCTCGGCGAAGACCCGCGACGAGGCTCGGTCGTAGCGCACGCGGTCGGCCTGGAGGGTGCGCGGGCCGTAATGCAACTCGGCGTTGCCGCGCGCGGTGACGGTGTTCTTGTCGTTGTCGTAGATCAGCTCGTCGGCCTCGACGAGGAGCTTCTCGCCGGGCTTTCCCGCGGCGTCCTTCTTCGCGCCGGGGAACGCCTGCGCGAGCGCCGGCGCGGCGCCGGCCAGCGGGGCGATGCCCGTCAGCGCCAGCAGCCCGATGGCGATCGCGATGTCGGCGACCCTACGCAACGCGTATCCCAATCCCCGTGACGAGCCGCGCCACCCTGCTCAAGATCACCCCCGTCCCCGCCCCGGCGTCAGCCGTCTTCCTGGTACAGAAGCGTGAGCGTACCGAGAAGGCTTCCTACCACGGCCGGGAACCACGCCGCCACCGGTGCCGCGACGATCCCCGAGGCGCCGAGGCCTTCCATCAGTTGCCGTGCGACGTACAGGACGAACCCGGCCGCGACCCCGCCGAGGACCAGCTTTCCCACACCACCAAAGCGGAAGAACCGTAAGGAAACGGTTGCCGCCACCAGGACCATGGCCAGGAAGAGAACCGGCCGCGCCCACAGGACATCGTACTGGAGTCGGTAGCGGGTGGCATCCAATCCTGCCCGCTCCGTGCGCGCGATCGTGTCGGGTAGTTGCCAGAATGGCACGGATTCGGGGGGGGTGAAGCGCTGGCGCACTTGTCCCGGATCGAGGGTCGAGGCGATGAGGTAGGTGCCGAACGCCTCCGGCGGTGCGCTCGGGGTCAGCACGCGCGCCTCGGTGAGCTCCCAGTATCCGTCGTGGAGCGTCGCCCGCGCGGCGATGATCTGCGCGACGAACAGGCCCGCATCGTCGAAGGTGAAGACCTCGACGCCGGCCAGAACCGTCGTGCCCTCGATCGCGGTCTCGGCGCGGATGATCGCGCCGCCGTCGAGGCTCTTCTGCCGGATCCAGATGTCCTTGCCGGAGGAGGCTTTGGCGGACTTGGCGAAGATCCTGGCCTCGATCTCGGTCGAGCGCTGCTTCATCATCGCCGAGACGGGGTTGTAGATCCCGACCGCGACGGCGCCGAGCCCCAGGGCGACGACGAAGCCCGGCTGGAGGAACTGCCACGCCGAGATCCCGGCCGCGCGCGCCACGACGAGCTCGAGCTTGCGCGAGAGCTGGAGCAGGGCCGCCATCGAGCCGAACAGGACGGCGAAGGGCAAGACGCCCTCCGCCACCGCGGGGGTGCGGTAGAGCGAGAGCTGCGCCATCAGCCCGGTCGAGGCGCCCTCCGCGTCGCCCGCGCGCCGCAGCAGCTCGACGAAGTCGAGGGTGTAGACCAGCGCGAAGACGGTGATGAATACCCCGAGCACGGTCCGCACGAAGCGCAGGGCGAAGTAGCGCCCGAGGGTGAGGCCGATCAGCATCCCTCAGCCCGCCGCGAGCCGGGGGCCGCGCCGGCGCCCGGCCAGCGCGCGCGCGATCCGCGTACCCAGCGCGCGGACGGCCGCACCGTGGAAGATGATCAGCGACGACAGGGCGATGGCGATGAGCGGCACGGCGTAGACGGCCGCGACCGCGCCCGCGCTGCGGGCCGCCGCACTCGTCGCGGCGAAGCCCGCGATCCGCAGCGCGATGACCGACAGCACCGCGCCGGCCACCGCGACGCCGCGGCCCTGGCGCGTGGTGCGCGGATCGCCAAGCGCGGCGAACGCGATGAAGGCTAGCGCCAGCGGGTAGAGCCAGGACGAGAGCCGGTCGTGCAGTTCCGCCCGGAACCGGCCTTTCTGGAGCTTGAAGTAGCCCTCGCTCTTGTCGGGGAAGAGCAGTTGCGTCGTCGAGCGCTCGCGGGGCTTGTAGACCGTCTCGGCATCGGGCGGCGCGAAGGCGGCCAGATCGATGGTGTAGCGCGCGAAGGTGAGGATGGAGGAATCGCGCGAGTCCTTCTGCTGTTGGTGCACGCTGCCGCGCTCCAGCGCGAGGTAGCTCTGCCCGTCAACGTCGATCGCGTTGCCGCGCTCGGCCAGGTACACCTTGGTCTTGCCGGCCTCGCGCCGGTCCTGGATGAACAGGCCGAGCAGGGTGCCGCCGGGTCCGCGCTCGCGGAAGTGGAAGGTGATGCCGTTGTCGAGCTGGGTGAACTGGCCCTCCTTGACCACGTTGGCGATGAAGTCGCCGCGCACCCGCGTGATCACGTCGCGCAGCTCCTGGAAGCTCGCCGGCATCACCACGATCGTGATGAACCCGACGAGCGCGCTGACGGCGAGCGCCAGCGTCAGGAACGGGCGCAGGATGCTGCGCGGCCTCATGCCGGCCGCCGACATCACGATCAGCTCGGAATCGCCGTTCAGCCGGTTCAGCGCGTAGAGTGCCGCGATGAACAGGGCGACGGGCGCGATCACGACGACCAGCGTCGGCAGCGACAGGCCGGTCACGAACAGGAAGATGAGGACCGTCTGGCCCTTGGCGGTGACGAGGTCGAGCTCGCGCAGGGCCTGCGTCACCCAGATCGTGCCGGTCAGCCCGATCAGGCAGGCGAGGAAGGCGCCGGCCGCGATGCGGAAGATGTAGCGCGCGATCTGCGTCATCGGCTCCCCCGAAGCGCTGGGCCGGGCGGCCGGACCGTCCGGCCGCTCCCCGGATGGCGCGCGAAGTTGGGCGCTTTCAAGGGCTGTCCGGCGGCTTCCACCACGCGTTGCGTTCTGCGCCTCAGCGGCTACACAGGGCATCGATCGATGCGCGCGGACGAGCACGCGGCGGGGACGGCAGCAAAGGGCAGAAGGCAACGTCATGGCGGACGGCATCACCATCAGCTTCGCCCCCGTCGGCCGGGGCGGTTCCGGGGACCTCGTGGTGTTTGCCGGCGACGACCTCGTGCTCGGTTCGGCCGCCCGCGAGGTGCTCGGGAGCGCCGGTGCCGACCTGATCGCGCGGGCGGCGCCGGGCGAGAAGTTCAAGGGCCGTTCGCTCTCCGCCCTCGTCCTGCCGGCCCCGGCCGGCGTCGATGCCGACCGGCTCGTGGTGGTCGGGGTCGGCTCCGAGAAGGACCGCGCCAAGCTCGAATGGCCGGTGCTCGGCGGCTTCACCGCGGGCAAGGTCTCGGGCAGGCCCGCCCGCGTGGTGCTGGACTGGCCGGGCGCGGCCGTGACGCCCGAGAACGCCGCCGACTTCGCCCTCGGGGCGCGGCTGCGTGCCTACAGCTTCGACCGCTACAAGACCAAGAAGAAGCCCGACGCCGACGACGCGGGCACCACGGCGCTGACCCTGATGCTCGCCGGGCACGCCCAGGCCGAGCAGGCCGCCGCGGCGGCGGCCGCGGTCGCCGAGGGCGTGACGCTCGCCCGCGACCTCATCAACGAGCCGCCGAACGTCCTGACGCCGGAGGAGTTCGCCCGCCGCGCCGCGGCGCTGACGCGGCTGGGCGTCGAGGTCGAGGTGCTGGAGCCCGCCCGGATGCGCGAGCTCGGCATGGGCGCGCTGCTCGCGGTGGCGCAGGGCTCGGCCCGCGAGCCGCGGGTCGTCGTGATGCGCTGGAACGGCGGTCCGGCCGGCGAGGCGCCGGTCGCCTTCATCGGCAAGGGCGTGGTGTTCGACTCCGGCGGCGTCTCGATCAAGTCGGCCGGCGGCATGGAGGACATGAAGGGCGACATGGGGGGCGCCGCCGCCGTCGTCGGCACGCTCCACGCGCTGGCCGCCCGCAAGGCGCGGGTCAACGCCGTCGGCGCCATCGGCATCGTCGAGAACATGCCCGACGGGGCCGCCTTCCGGCCCTCGGACATCGTCACCTCCATGTCGGGCCAGACCATCGAGGTCATCAACACCGACGCGGAGGGCCGCCTCGTCCTCGCCGACGTGCTCTGGCACGTGCAGGGCGCCTGCAAGCCGAAGCTGATGATCGACCTCGCCACCCTGACCGGCGCGATCATCGTCGCGCTGGGCCAGGACATCGCGGGCCTGTTCTCCAACGACGACGACCTCGCGGGCAAGCTGCACGCCACGGGCGAACTGGTCGGCGAGCGGGTCTGGCGGATGCCGCTGATCCCGGCCTACGACAAGGCGATCGACTCGAAGTTCGCCGACATGAAGAACACCGGCGGGCGCCACGGCGGGGCGGCGACGGCGGCCGCCTTCATCAAGCGCCACGTCAACGACGTGCCGTGGGCGCATCTCGACATTGCCGGCGTCGGCATGTCGTCCACGGCCTCCGAGATCAACCGGAGTTGGGGCGCCGGCTGGGGCGTGCGCCTCCTCGACCGCCTCGTGCGCGACCACTACGAGGCGCGCTAGCCCGGCCGTGCGCTCCGGAAGAGGGCATGAGGGCCGCGACCCTCGTCCCTGGTCGCCGGAACGGGCTTCAGCCAGCGCGCGGCCCGGCCGGATTGGTTCGCTCGGTACTTCTACGTCTTCTTCCTCGACCGCGACCCGCTCGACGCCTTCGCCCTGGTCTACGGCCTCGCCCTCGACGCAGGGCGATCGCATGTGGGCGTTATCTTCTCCGACCCGATCCGACGTGTTGCGGACCGCGTCAGCGACACCCCCGTCATCCCGGGGCCGCGCAGCGGAGCCAGAACCGCCGACGGAGCCACGGTCTGCGCCGTCGGCGGCTCTGGGTTGCACGCCTCCGGCGCGCCCCTCCGGGTCCGGGCCCGCCTGCGGCGCCCCGGAACCGACGGCGGGGTTGGCCAACGCGCGGCAAGCCGAAGGATCTCAGGACGACGTCGACCTTGCGTCCCGCTTCGGAGAACGATCATCTCACGCGCGATCGCCCTGCTCTCGGCGAGGGACTCGGGCCCTGGCCGCGCCGGGCGTTCACGGGCGTCGAGGCACGCCTCGCGGCGGCGATGATCCTGGTCGCCACCCTTCCGCACGCCATCGTCGCCGCCGTCCGCGCGGCGGCGGGTCGAACCGCGTGCTGAGCCGCGCGACCCTTGGGCGGTGCTGGCTTCGACACCGAGCGCTCTGGCCATCGTTCTTGCCCAAGCCGGTTCGATCCCGCAGAGTCCCGCCCGAGGGCGTGCCGCAGGCCATAAGAGCGCCGCCGCGAATGCGGCGCATCAGGGAGAGCTGCCGTGATCCAGGACAGCCGGGCACCGCGCCCGTGGCTTGCCGCCTATCCGCCGGGCATGCCGGCCGAGATCGACGCCGACGGCCTCGGCACCCTCGTCGACCTGTTCGAGACCAGCACGGCCCGCTTCGGCGGGCGGGCGGCGGTGACCTGCTTCGACGCGTCGATGACCTACGCCGCGCTCGGCGCCGCAGCGCGTGCCGTGGCGGCGTGGCTTGAGGAGCAGGGGCTTTCCAAGGGCGACCGCGTCGCGATCATGATGCCCAACGTCCCGGCCTACGCGGTGGCGATCTTCGGAATCCTGTGCGCCGGCGGCACGGTGGTCAACGTCAACCCGCTCTACACGCCGCGGGAGCTGGCAGCCCAGCTCAACGATTCCGGCGCGCGCATCCTCTTCGTCCTGGAGAGCTTCGCGTGCACCGTCGCCGAGGCCCTGCCGGCCCTGGACCTCGACCGCGTCGTCCTGGCCGGGCCCGGCGACGGACTCGGGCTCAAGGGACGCGTCGTCAACCTGGCCGCCCGCCACATCCGGCGGACGGTGCCGCCCTTCGCCCTGCCGCCGGGCCTCGCGGTGCGGCTTCCCGCGGTGGTTCGCGCGGGCCGGGGGCAGGCGCGCAACCCCGTCACGGTCACCCCGGACGACCTCGCCTTCCTGCAGTACACCGGCGGCACCACCGGCATCGCCAAGGCCGCGATGTTGACGCACCGCAACATCCTGATCAACGTGGCGCAGAGCCAAGCTTGGTTCGAGGCGAACGAGGCGGCGGAGCGGGTCATGGTGACGGCGCTGCCGCTCTACCACATCTTCGCGCTGACCTGCTGCTTCTTCTTCTTCATGCGCACCGGCGGCACCTGCCTGCTGATCCCGAACCCGCGCGACGCCGACGGCTTCGTCCGGACACTGGCCAGGAGCCGCTTTACCCACGTCTCGGGCGTCAACACCCTGTTCAACCTGCTGAACAACCACCCGAAGATCGACACGGTGGACTTCTCGCGCATCGACTACGTCGTGGCCGGCGGCGCGGCCGTGCAGAGCGCGGTCGCGGCCCGCTGGAAGGCGATCACCGGCAGCACCATCATCGAGGGTTACGGCCTGTCGGAGACCTCGCCGGTCGTCTGCGTCAATCCCTACCGGCTCCGGGACTGGTCCGGCACCATCGGCTACCCGCTGCCCTCGACCGAGGTGTCGATCCGCGGCCGTGACGGCATGCCGGTGCCCGTGGGGACACCCGGCGAGATCTGCGTGCGCGGCCCGCAGGTGATGAAGGGCTACTGGAAGCGGCCCGACGAGACGGCGCGCGCCACCACCGCCGACGGCTTCTTCCGCACCGGCGACGTCGGGGTGCTGGAGGCGGACGGGCAGGTGCGGATCGTCGACCGGATGAAGGACATGATCCTCGTCTCCGGCTTCAACGTCTACCCGAACGAGGTCGAGGACGTGCTGGCGGCCCACCCGGGCGTCCTCGAATGCGCGGTGGTCGGAGCCCCCCACGACGAGACCGGTGAGATGGTGGTGGCGCACGTCGTCCTGAAGGATGCCGCGCTCACGGGCGACGCGATCCGCGCCCACGCCCGCACGCAGCTCACCGGCTACAAGGTGCCGCGCCGCATCGTGATCCGCGACAGCCTGCCGAAGACGAACGTCGGCAAGGTGCTGCGCCGCGCCCTGCGCGACGAGGCGCCCTCGGCCTGATCGCCGCAGCCCGTAACCCGGCGTCCACGCCCGCCGTATACGAGGTGCGCCGCTTGCGCGGGACACCGGGCGGACCGATTTCGGGTCGCAAGCGCCGCATCCCCGAGCGGCCAACGCGGTGTCAGGAGATGTCCATGTTGATCAAGCGCAGGCGCGGCTGGGAAATCCCCGAGCCCCTCGCCACGCCGGAGGCGGTCTTCCTCAACCGGCGGGCGCTGCTCGGCGGCGCGGCCGGCCTCGCGGCGGCCTCGATGCTCGGCAGCCGCGGCGCGTGGGCGGCGGACGGTCCCTACCCGGCCGCGCGCAACGGCGCCTACATCCTCGACCGCCCGGTGACGCCCGAGCGCTTCAGCGCCGACTACAACAACTTCTATGAGTTCGGCACATCGAAGAGCGTGCTGCCGGCCGCCGACGCCCTGAAGGCCAGCCCGTGGACCGTCAAGATCGAGGGCCTCGTCGACAAGCCGTTCGAGATCGGCGTCGAGGATCTGATCCGGAAGGTCGGGCTCGAGGAGCGGCTCTATCGCCACCGCTGCGTCGAGGCGTGGTCGATGTCGGTGCCGTGGACCGGGTTCCCCCTGTCGAAGCTCGTGGCGCTGGCCAAGCCCGCGTCGGGCGCGAAGTACGTGCAGTTCACGACCTTCCTCGACCGCAAGATGGCTCCGGGGCAGCGCACGTTCTATCCGTGGCCCTACGTTGAGGGGGTGACGATGGAGGAGGCCGCCAACGACCTCGCCTTCGTCGCCACCGGCATCTACGGCAAGCCGCTGCCGAACCAGTTCGGCGCGCCGATCCGCCTCGCGCTGCCGTGGAAGTACGGGTTCAAGTCGATCAAGTCGATCGTGAAGGTCGCCTTCGTCGCCGAGCGGCCCAAGACCTTCTGGGAGGCGCTCGGGCCTTCCGAGTACGGCTTCTGGGCCAACGTCAACCCGGCGGTGCCCCATCCCCGCTGGAGCCAAGCGAGCGAGCGCGTGCTCGGCACCGACGGCCGCGTGCCGACCCTGATCTACAACGGCTACGGCGCGCAGGTCGCCGGCCTCTACAAGGGGCTGGAGCAGGAACGGCTGTTCGTCTGAGCGCTTCCCGTGCCTCCCGCGTGATGATCGAATCCCGCGGGAGGCACCACCTGCCGGCTGGAGCGGAACTTGGCTGCGTTGAATCGTTGAGGGTTTTCGTCCGGCGCCTGATGTGATGCCATTCGTGGCTTTCGCAGGAGGCCCCCATCCGTCTCCGTTGTCCGTCGACTTGCGCGCGTGCGTGGTGGCCGCTGCAGGGCGGAGCCTCCCGCCGTCAGGCAGCCGAACGCTTCGGGGTCAACTCGGCCCACGCGGTTCGCTGGCACGAGAGCTTCGCCCAGGAACGTCGAGTTGCGGCCAAACCGATGCGTGCCGATCAGCGCTCGCACACGATCGAGGCGCAGGCCGATCCGATCCCGCAGGATTACCAGGCCAAGCCCGAGATCTTCCTGCGGAAACGGCTCGCGACGTTGGCAAAGCGCGGTCTGCGGGTAGGCGTGAGCAGCCTGCCGCGCTTCTTCAAGCGGCGCAATGCTACGCGTGAAAAACTAAGCAGACTTGCGTTGGCAGGCCAACGCTTCATCCGCTTAGATTCTTGTTTTGTCGCAGGTTTTTATCGGAAAGCCGCAGGGCACTTTTCCGAAACCTGCTTAGGCAAAGCTGGCTGTCGAGTAGAGCGTTCGAGTGCGGCGACATAGGCGTCGGGATCACGCCGGAAGCGGGTTCGCGCGGTACGGGCCTGTTACCGGTGTTCGATCTGTCGCCGCGGGTCCTGCCCACTGTGCGTGATCGACACGACCGCGTTCGGGTCTGCATGAGGCCTGAAGGCGTGCGGCGATGCCGGCTACGAGCCTCACCGATTCGCGCAGCACCGCGCTTGGCGAGGCCGTCCTGCGGCCGGTGGCGCGCCGTCCCGGCGCATCCGGGCTCGCCCGCTCGATGCCAGCTCGATCGGCGGTCGGTATGCTGCGCATCGGTCCCTCCGCCGCGCCGCCGATCGAGGACGGGCCGAACGTCCTACCG
>NZ_CAXTBY010000027.1:39677-41296 GCF_964242245.1 uncultured Methylobacterium sp.
GCGCATCGGTCCCTCCGCCGCGCCGCCGATCGAGGACGGGCCGAACGTCCTACCGGCACACCCGCTCGCCTGTCCCTGGATACAGGGGCTTTTCCCCCTCGACGCCCGCCCAAGTGCCCGCGGACGCATCATTGACGGAGGGCGTCGGCGCGGCGACGAAGGGGGCCCGAGCGGCTCGGACAGGGCGCCTGTCGAGATGCCTTCAGTGCGGCCACGTGCGAAACGGTCGATGAAAAAACAGTTCTTCACCAACCTGCCGAGTCACCGCAACGCCTACGACCTGTTCGCGGACAAGTGGGCCTGCGACCTCGGCGAGATCGACCCGAGCCTGCCGTCGGGCGGCGTGCCGGGGTTCCGCGGCGATCCGCGCCCAACGCAGGCGGCGGCCCATCTCGGGCGCGACGGCCGGTTCGACGGCTACGACGTGCTCGAACTCGGCCCGCTGGAGGCCGCGCACACCGCCCAGCTCGAACGGCTCGGGGCCGCGCGCATCACCGCGGTGGAGGCCAATTCCGAGGCCTTCCTGAAGTGCCTGATCGTGAAGAACATCGTTAGGCTGGACCGCTCGACCTTCCTGCTCGGCGACGTGACGCGGTTCCTCGACGCGCCGGGACCGCGCTACGACCTGATCTTCGCCTGCGGCATCCTCTACCACATGCAGGATCCGGTCGAGCTGATACGGCTCGCCGCCGCGCGCGCCGACCGGCTGTTCCTCTGGACGCATTACTACGCCGAAGTCCCGCACCTGAAGCACCTGAAGCCCCGCACCTACCGGGGCCACGGCCTGTCGGTGCCGACCTACGAGATGACCTACCGGAATTCGGGACTTGGCACCTTCTGGGGTGGCAACCGGGCGACCACCAACTGGCTGGAGCTGCCGACCATCCTCACCGTGCTGGCGCATTTCGGCCTGACCGAGACGGTCGTGATCGCCGACGACCACCACCATCTCTACGGACCCGCCGTCACGCTCTGCGCGAGCCGGACGGGCGCCGCGCCCCCGGCGGCTTGACCGTCGCCGCGCCCGCTTCCTAGACACATCGAAATCGCTTCGAGCACGCCGCGCGAACGACGCAGGCACGCGCACCAGCAGCGCAGGAAAGACCGCCCATGACTGCAGCCGTGAACCCAAAAAAGCTTATCAAGGGCGGCCTGCACGACTGGGAGGTGGTGATCGGCATGGAGATCCACGCCCAGGTCACCAGCCGCTCCAAGCTGTTCTCCGGCGCCTCGACCGAGTTCGGAGGCGAACCGAACGACCACGTCTCGCTGGTGGATGCCGCGATGCCCGGCATGCTGCCGGTCATCAACGCGGAATGCGTGGCCCAGGCCGTGCGCACCGGCCTCGGCTTGAAGGCGCAGATCAACCACCGCTCGGTGTTCGACCGGAAGAACTACTTTTACCCGGACCTGCCGCAGGGCTACCAGATCTCGCAGTACAAGGACCCGATCGTCGGCGCGGGCGAGGTCGTGGTCGACTTGCCGAGCGGCGAGACGATCACGGTGGGCATCGAGCGGCTGCACCTGGAGCAGGATGCCGGCAAGTCGCTGCACGATCAGAACCCGACCCAGAGCTTCGTCGACCTCAACCGCTCCGGCGTCGCGCTGATGGAGATCGT